>JAYTRT010000072.1:0-7371 GCA_043746045.1 Actinomycetota bacterium
CGCACCTGTTGGACGAGGACGGGCGCCAACACAGTGCCGACGATGTTCAGCACGGATGGCTCGTCGAGGTGCAATCCATCCGGCCGTAGTGAATGACCGGCGGACATCTCGGCATTCTCGACGGCCTCGCCATACGGAAGCACGGTCACCGGGGCCCACTGCTGATCCCAGGAGGCGAGCTGCGCATTCCACGCGTCGATCCTGGGCGCCGTGGCCCAATGCACCACCGTGTCGGGTGCATCGTGTGGCTGGTCGGCCAACACGACGATCGCCCCGACCGATGCCGCGAGGTTCAGCAGACCCCGGAAGTCGGCGTCGTGCACGTCGGAGAATGCCGGATCTCCGGCTTCGTGCCAGGTGTCGTCGCCGGCGTACCGCTGCTGTGACTGTTCGGGAAGACCGTCGACAACCATGATCACATCAGGACGGAACGTACTGATCTGTTCAGGCCAGACCGAGCTGATGCTCGGGCAGTCGGCCATCGAGAACTCGTTTCCCGCCGACCATCGAATGGAGTCCACGCGCGCGATCGGACAATTGCGCTTTCCGGCCCACAGCACGTCGAACGGTTCTGTCGTCGACCTGGCCAGAGCCTGCGCGAACCCGTACGAGGTGCTGTCACCGATGACCATCACCTTCAGCGGGACAGCTGCCGGCGCAATCGTCCCAGCCGTCGACGTGCTGGCGGCTGGCTGGCTGCCGGCCGGTCGGCTGCTGGCCGGTTGGCCGGCGGCTGGCCGCACGCTGACGGGAATGCCGATGTCCGAGGGTCGTAGATCGGCCAGCGCGATCCGCCGCAGCGAAGGTGTCGACAACACGGCTTCGTCGATCATGGCGTCCAGCAGATCAGGTGGGCCCTGACGCGGGTCGGCGTCGACGATCACGACCGAGACTGCGCGCCGACCAAGACGCTCGAACTCGGCGACGCCTCGACTCGTCAGGTTCTGAGCAATGGCGAACTCGTCGTCAGCGCTCTGGCCCGGTGCCAGGGCGAGCGCCTGTTGCATGGCTGCGTGTTCAGCGATGCCGATTCCGATCACGAGTACATCGGCAGGGCGTCGGCCGCTCGACTCCGGCAGGCAGGTGCCGTCGGCGACTGCGATCTGCGTCGCCACGATCGCTGCGCACCCCGCCATCGTTGCATCGTCGACGGTGACGTAGGCCGGAGCCTCGTGTCGACCGAGGGCCGGGCTGCTCGCCCGGCTCATCGCATCGAGCGTCTGAGCGATCGCCGGCTCGCTCCCGGCAGCCTCGACGAGAATCGCCTGTGGTGGCCCGTTCGTCGAACCGTCCGACGTCGAACCGTCCAACGTCGAACCGTCCAACGTCGAACCGTCCGTCGTCGAACCATTCGTCGAGGCCGTCGTCGAACCATTCGTCGTGGCCGTCATCGAACCCGTCGTCGTGGCCGTCATCGAACCCGTCGTCGTGGTCACACCGTCGACGTCGGCCCGGGCGATGTCCGAACCGCTCCGAGCAGGTTTCGCCGCAGAGATGGCAGCCGGGTTCGCAGGAGAGTTCGCGGCGGCGAGGTGGACGACGCCGTCGGGCGTCTCGGCCATGTTCATCGTCGACAACGCATTCGTGGTCGCCGGAGCCGGCAGGATCACCGCGGCGGCGATCAGCGCTGTGACGCACGCACACGCCAGAGCGGGACCGAGCAGCCGGTTGGTGAGCACGCGGCGGAGGCGGATCGGTCGTTCGACGAATCGGTACGAGGTCTCCGTGATCGCAGCGATGAGCACGACCTGGATCAACCTCGCCGGCCATCCGTGCACACCGAGCCGGGTCGGCGTCAGCAACGTGAACACCGGCCAGTGGAACAGGTAGACGCCATAGCTGCGACGGCCGAGGGCGACGAGTGGGCGCACGCTGACCATCGATCGGAACCAGCCCGGTGACCGGGCGGCGACGATCAGGGCGCACCACACGATCGCCAAGACCGCGAATCCGCCCCTGTAGAGCCAATCGTCGCTCTGCGATGTGCGCATCACGAGGACGACGAACGACGCAACGGCCGCGAACCCGGCAAGCTGCACTGCCACGGACCAGTGAGCGCGGGGCTCATCGGAGCCGACACGATCGACAGCGGCGGCGACGCTCGGTCGCCGGATCGCCCAGGCCAGCAGGCCGCCGATCAACAGCTCCGCGGCACGCGTGTGAGTTCCGTAGTAGATCAGGTCGTGACTCGTCGCGGCGACGGTCGAGGCGATCGATCCGGCGATCAGGACGACGATGCCGACAGGGAGAACCCACGGCCGACGTCGTCCGGCCAACTTGGCCAGCAACGCGATCACGCAGGGATACACGATGTAGAACTGCTCCTCGATGGCCAGCGACCAGAAATGCAACACGGCACTGGGCTGGCGGGCGAAGAGTTCGGCGTACGACTGGTGGGCGGTGACGAAGCGCCAGTTGGCGACATCGGCGGCGGCGGCCACGATGTCGGCGCGCAGCCGCATCAGTGAAACCGCTTCGACCAGCCACGGTGACGTGATCAGCACCAGGCCGAGGCACACAACCGCCGCGGGCATCAGCCGGCGGACCCGACGGCCCCAGAACGCGCGGATCGCAATCCGGCCCTCGGCCGAGATCTCGTCGATCAGCAGTCCGGTGATCAGAAATCCGGAGAGCGTGAAGAACAACGAGACACCGAGAAAGCCGCCGGTCGCGTGGCGCTCACCGGCATGGAAGAAGAGGACTGCGATGACTGCCAGTGCGCGCAAGCCATCGAGTCCCGGAAAATAGCGATGAGCGCGCGGCGCTCCGCTTCCGCCTTCGATCCCGACCAATTCGAACCTGTACCCCTTCGTCGGGCTCCCACAGCCCGACAGACGAATACTAGGACCTGATCACGACGCCTTCACAGCGGAATGGGTGTGGATCACCGGGCGGAGGCCCAGGATCCTGCATGTCGCAGCCGTCAATTCGGCACGATTCATCGTGTAGAAGTGGAACTCGCGGACCCCGTGCTCGGCCAATCGACGGCACTGTTCGGCGGCCACCGTCGCGGCGACCAGCGGTTGGACATCGGGCATCTCGTCCAGATCTGCGAACAGGTCATGCATCCAGTCGGGCACGGTCGTCTGGCAGCGGGCCGCGAAACGGGTCACACCGGCGAAGTTGGTCACCGGCATGATGCCCGGCACGATCGGGACGTCGATGCCTGCCGCGCGGGCCGTGTCCAGGAAACGGAGAAACACGTCCGTGTCGAAGAAGAACTGCGTGATCGCGCGTGTGGCGCCGGCGTCGATCTTGGCTTTCAGGTTGTCGAGGTCGGATGCCGCTGATGCAGCCTTCGGATGTACTTCGGGGTATGCAGCCACGGAGATCTCGATGTCGGTGTCACGCGCCTGTGCGTGCCGACGGATGGCAGCCACCAGTTCGACAGCCGTCGTGTAGCCGTCTCGGGAGGCTGTCCCGGTTTCGGTCGCCGGCGTCGAGGGTGCGTCGCCACGGAGCGCGACGATGTGGTGGACTCCGACAGCGAGATAGTTGTCGATCACCTCTGCGACTTTCGCGGCCGTCGAATCGACGCAGGTCAGATGACCGGCGACGGACAATCCCGGAATGCTGGCAAGATCGGTCACCGCGGTGTGGGTCTTCTCCTGCGTCGTGCCACCTGCGCCGTAGGTGACGCTGACGAACTTCGGACCGAGTGGGGTCAGTTGTTCGACGCATCGCGCCAGCGCCGCCGTACCTGCCGCCGTCGCCGGAGGGAAGAACTCGAACGAGACGTCGATGTCCGCTCGGATCGGTGTCGCCGGCCACGGCCGACGGGCCAGACGCTCGTAGGCGTCGACCTCGTCGGCAGGGACGGGAATACGGGCTGATGCGTGGTTCACGATGCGGCTGCTTCCATGAGGTGGACTGCGGATGAGCGGGCGGTTCTGCCGGCCACCCAGAGGGTGACGGTGAGGGGTTCTTCGACGGTCGGTGTGGCTTGGCCGAGATGTACGACGGCCACGTTCGGTAGGCCGGCCCGATTGCACCACGACGACACCTCGCCATCGGCGAAGCCGAGTCGCCGATGAGCGAAATCGGTGCGGAGCAGTTCTCGCCCGTGCGGCGAGAAATCGACGATCAACAAGGTTCCGTTCGGGCGCAGTGTCCGCCCCGCCTGTTCGATTGCTGCGGCGGGGTCATCGAGAAAATGAAGGACATGGTGCAACACGGCCACGTCGATGCTGTGCTCTTCGACATCGAGCGCGTACACATTCCCATGGCGGACCGAACAGTTCGTGCACCTCTGCTGATCGAGGCGACTCCGGGCCACGTTCAACATCTCCCGGCTGAGGTCGATACCCAGCCCGCGCTGGACACGGTCGGCGAACAGCTCGAGGATTCGCCCGGTGCCCGTGCCGATGTCGAGCAGACTGTCGATTCGTTGCCCGGCAACCGCGGCGAGCATTGCCTGTTCGACGTCTTCGTCGGCAACGTGAGAATCGCGGATTCGGTCCCATCTCGATGCCACCGATTCGAAGTAGTTCGCAGCGAGGTCGGCGCGCTCGGCTCGTACCGCCGCCAGGCGAACTCGGTCGCCTGCGAGGGATATATCGTCGTGATCGAGCAGCGGAAGCAGTGATTGCATCAACTCGTGGCCGTTCCCTGATTGCGTCGGGCGGTAGAACGCGCTCGTCCCCTCGGCGTGGCGTTCGAGCAGGCCAGCGTCGCACAGCAGGCGGAGGTGTCGGCTGACCCGAGGTTGAGACTGCCCGAGCACCCGACACAGTTCCGAAACTGTCAACTCGCAGGCGTCGAGCACGGCGAGGATTCGTAGGCGCGTCGGTTCGCCTGCGGCTTTCAATCCCTCCAGAACATCCATCACTGCATCAACATATCCTTATGTTGGTCAGTACGCCATCCGGCAGTGCACCATATTGTCTTTGTCGCCATGGGTTTGCGAACATGGTAAAGGGCACCTAACATGATCGCCGATGATCGTCTGCTCCTGCCGCGCCGTCTCGGACCGTACCGTCGGTGCCGCCCTCGCGTCCGGCGCGTCGTGCGCCCAATCCGTCGCCGACAAGTGCGGCGCTGGCTCACAGTGTGGAGGCTGCTGGCCAGAGCTGGAACGACTGGTGGCCGCGCACGTCGGACGTCGGCTCGCCGGTCGGCAACCGACGTCGGTCGAACACGCCGCGTAAGCGACGCCCACCACGAAATAGGTATTTCGTCCGATGTGGTCGGCTACCTCAGGGGCGCACAGTGACTCTCGAGCAAAGAAGAGAGCACGATGAACATCACCGTCAACCCCACCATCTCCCTGTCCATGGCCGCCGATCGGCACAGCGCACTCCAGATCGAGGCCGACGTCCGTCGCCTTCGTCGCACCGCACGTCGCCAGCGCCGTGCGGCGCGAGCAGCGGTTGCCTGAGTTCGTCGACCGCATTGATCGACACGGCCGTGTCCAGCAAACGCGGTCAGCCGGTCCCCGTCACCTCGATAGTCTGCATCGCGTGCTGACAGGTCGTGTTGGTCTCAGCCCGATCATGATCGGCCGCACTGCGGCCCTGGACCGACTGCGTACCGTCATCGAGATGGCGGCTGTGCATTCGTCGGATCTGCCGACCGTCGCCCTCATCGCCGGCGAAGCCGGAATCGGAAAGACACGATTGTTGCGCGAGATGCTGGCCACCTTGCCGCGTGACGTGACCGTCTTCTCGGCGGTGGCCGAACCTCGGTCGCTCGGCCATTCCTTCGACGTCGCCCGCCAGTTGGTGGTTGCGGACTCGGCCCCGCCCAGCCCGCAGGACCCGACTCGTACGGCTGGCGACATCGATCTGCCGGAATCATCCGATCCCTCTGCTGCGACGATCGCAGCAATCACCTCCGCAGCGCGTCGCGGCCGCGTCGCCCTCGTCATCGAGGACCTGCACTGGATCGATTCCGACAGTGTCGCTGTGATCGACGCAATTGCCCGGCAGCCGCTGCCGAACGTGGTCATCATCGCGACATACCGTCCATCCGATCTCAGTCGAGGCGCTCCTGGCGGCGATCTGGTACTCCGCCTGGAACGGCGAAACCAGGTCGATCAGTTTCGACTCGACCGTCTCGACCGTCCTGAGGTCGCCTTGTTGATGTCGGCCATCATCGGCCAGCAGGCCTCGTCGGCGGCCGTCGAGGCCGTCCACCGCCGCAGCGGCGGCGTGCCGTTCGTGATCGAGGAGTTGATGCGGTTCGCCGGACCCGAGGCCTGTAGCGACGACATCATCGACGCGCGACTGCCGTGGTCGCTCGAAGAGGCCGTCCGCGCCCAGGTCGCTGAACTCAACCCTCGAGAACGAGGGATCATCGAAGCCTTGGCGGTGTTCGGGCAACCGGCGGGTTTCGAGGAACTCGTATCGGTGACCGGACTCGACGAGCGTGAGTTGCTCGGCCATCTGCGCGGCCTGGTGTCGAGCGGCGTCATCGAGGAGATTCGGAACGACCGGCTGTGGTTCGGGCACGCCCTGCTGGCCGAATCGGTCACTCAACAACTGCTCGGACGAGAACGCCGCCGGCTGCACGAGGTGTGCTTCGAGACAGTCAGCAGACTCGCTCCTGACGACTATGCCGCGCTCGCCCATCACGCCGACGGAGCGGGGAGATACGAGGACATCGTCGCAATCGCACGGGTCGGCTCACGCGCATATCTCGATCGGGGTGCGACATTCCAAGCGCTGCGTCTGGCCACGGCCGGGTTGGGCGAGGATCCCGACGACCCCAGCCTGCTGTCCGTCGCGACCGAGGCCGCGTGGCGACTCGACTTCCTCACCGAGGCCCTCGGACATGCCCGTAACTGGGTGCGCGTCTCGCAGACGGTCGCCGACCGGATCGACGGGCTGCGGTACATCGCCCGGCTCAACCACGAGCGCGACAGTCGTGAACCGGACACAGAGACGGTCGCCGTCCTGATCGCGCTCGCCGATTCGTTACCGGACGGCGCAGACAGGGCGCGGGCCGAAGCTGCCGTCGCACAACTGTTGATGCTGGCTGACGACGAGACGTCCACAGTGTGGGCCGAGCGGGCGATGGCCCAGGCCGAGGCCGCCGGCGACAAGCAGATATTCGTTCAGGCGCGACTCGAATGGGCGAGCGCCCAGCAACATCACCTGCAGCGAACCCTGACGTTGGCAGCGATGCGCGATGTCGCCCAGGACGCTCGCGCCATCGGCGATGGCGTCCTGCTCAGCCGAGCACTGAACAACACGATGGTGCTCGTTGCCCCTGACAGCGAGGAGAGCAGGGCGATGCGCGATGAACTGCGCAGCACGGCCGCTGCGTTCGGGATCGACAAACTCGGTCACGTCAATGTGATGTGGTGGGACGCACTCGCTGCCGAAGCCAGCGGTGACCTCAATGCGTTCCGCCGCCTGCTCGATGAATGGG
>JAYTRT010000073.1:0-2328 GCA_043746045.1 Actinomycetota bacterium
CGCACCGTGATGCGTGGCCGACCAATCGCCAACGCTCGACACAACGCTGAAATCTGCTCCAATCTGACCTCGCCGCAAGCGAGCCTGCTCACCGCGACGCCGGTTCAGTCAGCGACCCTCGAGGCGATAGGTGGTTTGCCCGTGATCATCTCCGAAGACGATGGCCTTCGATGGCGCGACTCGAAACACCATCGCACCGTCCCCGTCCCCGTCCCCGCGCCCGCCGCCCGATCCGCTGAGCTCAAAGAATTGTCCGTTGCGCGCAACGAACCGCCAGTCGTCGCCGTACTTGTCGAACCACGCACCGGCGAGCGAGATCAACTCGGTGTCGTCGAGGACGCGCTCTGCGCGGCCTTCGACGGCGATGTCTTTACCTCGTGACCAACCCTCAGCGCCCAGCGGGCCGGCTGTGACGACGACTGACGCGTTCGTTTGGATGTTGCGCATCTTCTGCTCCTGTTCGCCTGTGCAGAAGAAGAACGTGTCGTCGCGCCAGACTCCGACCAACGGCACTGCGTGTGGTCGACCGTCGCGTCGCACGGTGATCATCCAATACAGGTTTGCGGTCGTCAGCCTTTGGCTGATGTCGCCCCAGACGGGCACGTCCGCCGACTTGTTTCCGTACGACGGGCTGATTGTTCCTTCTGGCATGTCGTGCTGACGACAGCTCGATGAGAAACTCATCGGCGACTCACTCCCGACAAGGACCGGCGCCAGCCCAGCCACGCCCTCGTTCGGCGTGCTCCTACGACACGTGCAGAGGCGGAGTTCTGCGCCGGTGTCCGGCGTTCCAATCGGCCTTTCGCCGACGCCTCACGGGTGGCCCAGACGAGCGATGGTGGCGCGTTGTTGGACGTCGAACTGCGGGTCGACTACGCGATGTCAGTCAGTCACGACGGACACTTGGGAGGTGTAGGACGCGTTCTCGCGAATTGCCATCGTGGCCACCCCGGCTCGCACGCAGCGACGTCCCGGCATCCGGCTTCGATCGAGCGGTCGTGGGAAATTCAAGTGACCACATCACGCCGACAGACTCCACGAGACCGTCTCAGAGAGGTCGGCCGCTCGACGGCGCTGTCTCAGGTACGGGCGAACAGGGCGATGCTGGCTGCGGTTTGGGCGGCGACATCGGGGAGCACGGCGGCGAACACGTCCATGCCGTGCGACGTGCCCATCACGACGCGGCATTGCGCGCTGACCCCGGCCCGCAGCAGTAGCCGGTAGAAATCGACGCCCTCGTCGCGCAGCGGGTCCGCTTCGTTGACGCTGATGAACGTGGGCGCCAAGCCATACACATCGGCGTCGGTGGCGAACGACGGCCACGCCAACGGATTCCCGGCGTCGATCTGCTCGATGCCGTAGGCGACCGCCCCGCGATTGTGGTGCAGGTTCAGGAGAATGCCTTCGTTCTCGATCGATGACGGGAATCGCTCCTGGGGCCAGCGGCCGGCAATATACGGGCACAGCGCGTACAGACCACGGACGAGTCCCATGTCGCCGTCGCGCAAAAGCCGCATGCCGGTGGCCAGTGTCAGGTTGCCTCCGCCGCTCTCACCAGCGACGATGACGCGATCTGGGTCGATGCCCAGCTCGGTGGCATGGTCGACCGTCCACCGGACCCCTGCGACACAGTCGTTCAGGCCGGCTGGGAACGGCTCGATCTCGGGCGCCGAGGACGGCGTGAGGCAGTTGCGGAAGTCGATCATCGCCACCGCCAGGCCCTGATGGGCCAGCACTCGGCCCCACATCCGGTAGATCGCGTTGAAGCACGAACCGGTTTGCATACCTCCGCCATGGAGGTACACGACACCGGGGACGACCTGATCGCTGTCGGGACGGATGAACTGGACCTTGACGGTGTTGCCGTCCGGCATCGACGCGAACTCTCGGGTCTCGATCCGCAGACCGTCGAATGGTGCGACGTCAGCGGTGTCAAATCGTGCGTAGAGATCCTCGAGCCTGGCCGCCATTGCCTCGGCCGACTCGGAATTGGAGATCTCGACCAGGCGCTCGCGATTGTCGATGTCGTTCAGCTGGCGCGGCGGGACATTGCGCAGGGCTCGCTTGACGCGCGGGTCGAGACGGTGATCGTTCTGGACGTCCGGTTTGGATAATTCCTGCGCGTCTGTGGACATCTCACGCTCCTTCAACCTCAGCGATAACACTAACGATCGCGTCGGTGAGCGTCGAAGGGTACATCTCCAGCCCCTCTTGCCACATCTCGCCAAAGCGCCACCTATCGCCCGTTCCGTGGAGCGCCGATGCGTATATATGCCGTTCGGCGCTCGCTGCGGTAGCGGCGGGCGGCGTTGTTCTGCGCTGTGTGTT
>JAYTRT010000074.1:0-7360 GCA_043746045.1 Actinomycetota bacterium
GCGCCGCGCTGCCATGTGGTGGCCGGCACCGATGGTCTGCCGGGTGGGAAGACACGCTCCCAATCGAGCACGACGATTCGGCTGACGATGGCCCACCGACCCTCGCGGCGCTCGAACAGATCGAGGTAGCGCAGGCCTTGAGCGATTGTCCAGACCGCATCCTCGCTGCCGGGCCGTTCGTACCATCCGGTGCAGTACGTCTCGGCTCGGGCGACGTCACCGTCGACCTCGATGTGCGGTGGGCCGAGCTGATGGCTCGTGGCGCTCAGCGTGATGGCGACGTCGGCGAGGAACACGATCAGGCCATCGACGCCGCCGGAGTAGAGCCCGTGATCGTCGGTTGCGTCGGGGTGGTAGCAACTGCGAACGAGGTCCCACTCGTTGCGATCGGCGCCGCGCACGTAGCTGGTCAGGATGTCGGTGATCTCCGCCCTCGCGAGCAGCGTGGCGAGATCCACGCTCACAGCAACCGACCGGCTTCGTAGCCATCTCGGATCGAGACGGTCAGGAAACGCTGCGTGCGCGCCTCGCCGATGACGCGAACTTCGCCGGCAACGGTCGAGAGCCGTTCGGCGAGCTCCAGGTTGGGTTGATGAAAGGTGACGTGAACAACGGCGCCTGCCGACACCTGGGCATCGGCACCGCCATCGAGGGGTGAGACGGTGACCGTGCCGTCGCCCACCGCGCTGATGAACGAGCGGGCCAGCAACTGGACCCCGGCGCGTGCGAGGTACTCCTTGCCGGACCACGTCGCCCACGCCGGTTGGATCTGGCTGGCCATTTCGCTGAACCGAGTCACAACCGTGACCTGGCAGCCTTGGGCGACGAGGAACTGGGCGACACCCATCGCCTCCATGTGGCCCACATCGTCGAGCAGCACGACAGGTCCCGACGGCACGATTCTGGTCCCGCTCAGCAATTCCCACGAGCTGATCACGGGTGTCGACACGGTCGGTGTCAGCTCGAGCGACGGGCGTCCGAGCTGCAGCGCAGCGCGCGGCGACGGGCCGGTGGCGACGATCGCGACATCGACGCGTCCGAGAGCGGCGAACGAATCGTCGGACAACTCCTGACCGAGACGCACGTCGACACCGAGCCGCTCCACCTCGTCGACGAGCCAGTCCACGATCAGCCCGATGTCGCCACGGTCGGGCGTCGACCGGGCAAGTGTCAGCTGGCCGCCGAGGCTGCCGGCGCGCTCGTACAGAACGACATCGTGACCGCGGGCGGCAGCAACACGCGCAGCCTCCAGTCCCGCTGGTCCGCCGCCGACCACCAGCACCCGGCGGCGGACGGCAGCGACCCCGAGGTCGTCGTCGTCGAGCGCCGACTCGCGACCAACCGTGGCGTTCACCGTGCAGCCGAGATCCGACACGAACAACCCGCCGAAACACCCGTGCAGGCATCCGATGCACGGGCGAGGATTGACGCCGGCCACCGCTCGACGGACGAGGTTGGGGTCGGCGATGGTCGCCCGGACCATCGAAACCATCGCTGCGTCGCCCCGCGCAACGATGTCATCGGCCTCGGCCAACGTCAGGATCCGGCCCGTCACGATGCACGGCGTCGTCACGGCGCGGGTTACTGCGACCGAGTCGGGCAACTCGTAGCCTCGCGGCTCGTTCATCGGGCCGACCATCTTGTTCATCGACTGATACACGCCGGCCGACAGGTCGATGAAGTCGACCAGTCCGGATTTGTCGATGGCTCGGGCGATCGCGACACAGTCGTCGTTGCCGAGCCCTCCGGGCAGGTGCTCGTTTCCCGAGAGGCGGATGCCGACCGGGAAACCGGGGCTCACCTGTTCTCGTACGGCCTGCAGGATCTCGAGCGCGAAGCGGAGTCGGTTCTCGACGGTGCCGCCGGACTCGTCGGTTCGTTGGTTGGTCAGCGGCGACAGGAACTGGGCGACGAGATACCCGTGAGCACCGTGCACCTCGACGCCGTCCAATCCGGCCACTTCGGCCCGCCGGGCTGCATCGGCGAAGGCTCCGACGACGTGCCCGATCATCTCGCTCGTCATCGCCCGAGCCGGAATGCCCAACGCCCAACCCGGGATCGTCGACGCCGACCATGGCGCAGATCCGTCGAGCGGCCCGACCTGGTTGCCCCCGTGATAGAGCTGCGCGAACACGCACATGCCATGGCGATGAATCGCCTCCGCGACGCGCCCCCAACCCTCGATCACGCGGTCGGTCGATGCGTCGAGCGGGGCGGGACTGATCGCACGGTCGACCGTGGCACTTTCCAGGATCGACAACCCGACACCGCCACGGGCGCGTGCTTCGTGATACGCGACGAACTTGTCCGTCACATCGCCCTGGCGCGTGTACTGGGTCAGGTGTGAAGCCCGAACGACGCGGTTCGGGAGCTCGATCCTTCCGAGCCTGATCGGGCTGAGGATGGCCTCGTAGGTCATGGCGACGTCACCGGTGATGTTCCCTTCAGTTGATGCGACGTTCGCGCCCGGCCCAGAACGGCTCGCGCAGCTCGCGGCGCAAGACCTTGCCGGTGGCGTTGCGAGGCAGCGCGTCGACGAACTCGACCGAGGTCGGGCACTTGTAACGTGCCAGGCGGTCGCGGGCGAAGTCGATCAGATCGTCGGCGGTCACCGCAGATCCGGCGATGCGAACGACGATGGCACGTGGCGTCTCGCCCCATTTTTCGTCGGGGACGCCGATGACTGCGACCGCGGCAACGTCGGGGTGCCACTGGATCGCGTCTTCGACCTCGGCCGGATAGATGTTCTCGCCACCGGAGATGATCGTGTCCTTGAGCCGGTCGCGCAGAAACAGGTAGCCGTCGATATCCAGGTCGCCGATGTCTCCGGTGCGGAACCAGCCGTCGGCGAGGAGCACCTCCGCAGTGGCCTCGGGTCTGTTCCAATAGCCCTTCATCAGCCGAGCCGTGCGGGCCTGCACCTCGCCGGCTTCGCCGACGGCCGACACCGCGCCGCTCTGGATGTCGACGATGCGCAGCTCGACCCCGGGACGCGGCCGCCCACATGACCGAAGCCGGCTGAGCGCGAGCGCCACGTCGGCGGGCGGACCGTCCGGATCGAACGAATGATCCTCTGCGTCGAGGACGCACAGCACGCCGGCTGTCTCGGTCAGCCCGTAGGCCTGTACGATCCGACATCCCAACGCATCGATCGCGGCCTGCAACACCTGCCCGGTGATCGGCGCTGCACCATAGGACACGGTGCGGATCGAGGAAAGGTCCGTCGTCGCCGCTGCAGGCGATTCGACGATCCCCTGGAGCATCACGGATGCGAGCACGATGTTGGTCACGCGTTGCGTCTCGATCACGTGCAACATGTTGTTCGCGCTGGGATCATTCTCGATGACGAGGCACGAACCGGCCCACAGTGAGCCGACGACCGTGCCGGCGCCGGCGATGTGGAACATCGGAAGCACGGACAGCATCACCGATGACGGGTCGAGTTGCCACACCGACACCGTGTCCGGGATGCATGCGGCAAGCGAGCCACGCGTCAACATCGCACCCTTCGGCTTGCCGGTCGTCCCCGAGGTGTAGAGCTGCAGCACCACGTCGTCCGCGGCGTATTGCACCGACTCCGCTGGGTCCGCCGACTGTGATTCCCGCCACCGGTCCCAGTCCGCGTCACCGCCGCCGTCGACAACCAGAACGGTTGCTCCTGCCGCCTCCGGTAACTGCCCGACCGTTGCGGCGAACTCGGCCGTCGTGACGATGACGGCTGGCGCGCAGTCGTCGACCACGAACGACAGCTCGACCGGGTGCAGCCGCCAGTTGACAATCGTCATGGCGACGCCGGCGCGAGCGGCCCCGAGCATCAGCTCGACGCAGGCAAGGCAGTTGCGACCGAGGAACGCAACTCGGTCAACGCTGTCCAGTCCCCGCTGCCGTAAGCCGTTGGCCACCTGGTCGGCGGACCGGTCGAGTTCGTCGAAGGTGACTCGACGAGTTCCGTCGACGACGGCGATCGCTTGCCCGCTGTGCGCCGATGGTGTCGGCCGGGCGAGCCGCTCGACCGCGAAATCCGTGGTTGTGGTCATCGCCACATCAGTGCTTGGTTCTGATCCGCACCGGCGATGCGTTCATGTAGTCGTCGAGGGTGGCGTGGAAATGTCGGATGCGGCTTTCTTGATATCGGGCGAGGGTGACGCCGGGTTTGCGCGAGGTGCGGAGGCCTTTCTGGATGCGCATCAGGTTGTCGGTGTCCTGATCGGCCACCATCGCTGCCGATCCGAGTTCGGGGGCGTCGGCCCACTTCTGGTCGGCGCTCAGCATGGTCATCGTCGCAGGTGTGGGGTGGCTGCCGTCCGGGGACTTCGAGAAGAGGAACATGATCTCCATGATCGAGCTCTCGGGATCGTCACCGTTGGGTCGGAACCGGTAGGTGATCGGTAGCGCTTGGCCGCCCCACGGAACCATGTTGGGGAACAGCATGTACTCGATCAGGTCCAACGACTCGGTGTCCGACAGCGACGACATGTCGATCTGCGTCGATCGCGAGATCTTCTCTCGCGCCCGTTGGGCGAGCTTGGCTCGCGCAGTTTCGCCGTCACCGACCTCGATCGGCTTCCCGGCGAAGAAGGGAACATCCCGACGCATCTCCTCGATGGTCCGTTCCGGCGGAATCCCCTTCATCGACGGGCTCGGAACCCCTTGCACACTGATCATCCGGCTCACGTGCCGGATGCCGGGCCACACGTCGTATTGCGTGTTCGAATCGCCGTAGTAGCCGAGAACCTGCGGATGCGCGATCGCGACGTGATAGGCCTCGACGAAGGCTTCCATCGCCAGTTTCCAGTTGCAGGGCATGATCTTCGCGACGTGCGCAGCCTTGTAGCGGTTCTCGAGGTCGAACGAGGCGAAGTGCTGGGGAAGGTTCTCGAGGTAGCTGTCGAGCGGTTCGCAGTCGAGGTCGAAGTTCACGAACACGTAGCCGCCCCACGTGCCGACCCGCGCTTCCGGCAACGACATCGCCGCTTGATCGACATGAGACAGGTCCCACTGCTGGGGGATGTGGACGAGTGTTCCGTCCAGCTTCCAGGTCCATCCGTGGAACGGGCAACGCAGCCGTTGCACGCACCCGCCTTCGGTGCGCAACAACGTTCCACGGTGCAGGCAGGAGTTGATGTAGGCCCGGATCTCGTCGGGCCCGGTTCGCACCACGATCAGTGAGTCGTGCACGATCTCGTAGACGATGTGGTCACCGATGTTCGGGATCTCTTCGACCCGACAGGCGAGTTGCCAGCACTTTCGCCAGATCCTGTCGACTTCTCGGTCGTGCCATTCCTTGGAGAAGTAACGCTCGATCGGGAGGTCGTCGGTGGTCTGGTTGGTGGCGGGCGATTCGGTCAGCATCACCGCAGGGGCCGGGTTGACGTCGGCGGTCAACACCTCCTGTACGGAGGGGCCGGGTCTACCGAATGTCAGGTCCACAGGGGTTTCCTCCGAGGGTGATCGGCAGTGGCCGAGATGGGGGACCGGGGTCACCGACGCCTCGTCACATGCAACGTCGCTCAGCGTCGCGCAAAGTTGACAGGGTGTCAACTCGTGGCGGTGGACGTCACCTGGTGCGGACACCGAGGCTTCTGGCCCACAGCACGGCCAGTGTGTGCACCGCCTGTTCGTCATCGATGTCTTGTCGGAACAGATAGCGCCCGCGGGCCATGTCCTCGACCATTCCACCGAGCGCAATGGCGGTGATGCGGGGGTCGAGGTCATCGGGGTCCGGTCGCCGTTGCCGACGGTTGGCCAACGTTGTTTCCAGGGTTGCGGCGAATCGAGCCCTGATTGCCAGGCGCAGATCCAAGAAGTCCTCGTTCACCGTTGTCGCCTGATCGAGGATCAGCAACAACGGCGCTCGGTCGCGGTAGGCATGCATGAACTGACGGATCGTGATCGCAAGGTTCTCGAACGGTGCTGTCCCCGGTTCGACCGGCTCCGTGGCCGCGGCGAACAGATCGTCGGTCAGTTCGTCGACGAGCACGCCGAGCACGTCATCCTTCGACGTGAAGTACGAATAGAACGACGCACGCGAGCCACCCGCGCTCCGAACGATGTCCGAGACGCTCGTCTCGACATACCCCCGCTCCTCGAACGCCTGCCGAGCAGCGACCAGAAGTTCGGCCCGTCGCCGTCGGCTCCGCGTGGTCGATGCGGGCTGATCGGGGGTTCGGGCCACCGGCCGACGCTACCTCGGCCGGCCGCACGGTCCATCGACACGGCTGGGTCGGCGATCAACGCTGGCACAACAGATGGTGTTGTGACGGCTTCTTCGCGTGGTCCGCATACGCTGACGCGATGGAAGCAAAGATGACGTCGCGGCGCGGTGAGTCGAAGGCGGTGCGCCTCGCCCGAAGCGTTCACGTGAACGTGTTGCTCCTCGCCAACCGTTCTGTCGATGAGTTGGAAGAGATCTGTCGTTCGTTCGACCTGACCCACGCGCAATACGTCGCGCTGTGGGTGCTGTGTCTGGCTGCGGAAGCCGATGTCGGGATTCCGGTCGGCGAGGTCGCCGATGGGCTGCTCAACAGGGCCGCCGACGCAACTCGGCTGATCGACCGCCTCGAGCGTGCGGGGTTGGCCGAGCGGCTCCGCAATCCGAATGATCGTCGAGGGGTATTGGTACGCGCGACCTCGGCGGGAGTGTCGCTTTTCGATGAGGTCACGGCTCGGCTGCAGACGTTCCACAGGCAGCAGTGGGCGAACCTGGATGCCGAGGAGATCGCAGAGTTCGACCGCCTTCTCGCCAAGGCGTTGTGGTCGTCGAAGTAGATGTTGCAACAGTAATCGTGATACCGTAGAAATATGTTGACGAACGGCTCGTCAGCCGTTTCTCGGGGAGGTCATCGTGCGTCACGAAATCGAACTCGCATATCTCGGAATCGAAGTCCCCGACCCGCAGGCCCTGACACCGTTTTTCGGTGATGTGATCGGTTTGATCATGGGAGAGGGCGACAGCGGTGCTGAGGTGGCGTGGCGGGACGACGATCGTGCCCGGCGAGTGATCGTCGAGCGGGGACCGCGCAACGACGCTGCGTACATCGGCCTCGAGGCTGCTGACGCAGCGTCGTTCGAAGCGATGGTTTCGCGTCTGCAAGCTCGCGGCGTGATGTTGACCAACGGCACCCCGGCAGAGCTGGCGGCCAGACGCGTCGATCGGCTCGTCCACACGTCGAGCCCGTGGGGACTGCGCGTCGAACTGGTGCATGGCCTGGCGTCGGCGCCGACACGCTTCTCGTCGCCCCTCGTGCCGGGCGGCTTCCTCACCAGCGGAGTCGGGTTCGGTCACGCGGTGTTCGCGACGACTGCGTTCGACGAATCATGTGCCTTTCTGGTCGATGGGTTCGGTTTCGAGCAGTCCGAC
>JAYTRT010000075.1:0-2326 GCA_043746045.1 Actinomycetota bacterium
TTATTCCGGTGATCTGTCAAGGGGGAGTCGGGTTATTCCGGTGATCGGTTCTGGTTATTCCGGTGATCGACGGTTCAGCCTGTGTCTCGCTCGAGACCGTCGATGAGGTTGTTGTAGATGGCGGCGCGTTCGGGTTGACGGTTGCGTTCGGCGTGGTCGGCTTGAGCCCTCAGGGTCGGCTTGAACTCGACGGTGGTCTCGTAGTAGCCGCAGCCTTCGCAGATCGTTTCGTAGACGCAGTCGGTCGCGATGGGCCGGTTGCACCAGCCGTTGGCGAGCATCCGGCGGTGCTCGACGGCCAGTTGCTCGAGGCGTTGCTCTGGATCGCTGGCTGTGTAGAGCGCGTCGATCTTCGCTGACGCTGACGCGTATTCGTCGGCGACGGTCTTGTTCGCGATCCGCGCGTAGGTGAGCGTCATGCGCAGACTGCGATGCCCGAGCATCGTCGCGATCGACTCGAGACGCATGCCCCGGTTGATTGCTTGGGTCGCGAGGGTGTGGCGCAGCTGGTGCGGATGAACGTGGCCGAGGCCGGCTGCGGCAGCGACACGGCGCACGATCCGACTGACGTGATGCCGGTCCAGTGCGCGGCCATCGATGTGGATCAGGAGCCCGCCCGCCGGCGGGTGCTCGGCGGTCCACTCGGCGATCAATCGGGCCGCGTTGGGGTGCAACGGGATGTTGCGGTCGTTGTGCAGCTTGCCGACCGGGACACGTAACCACGGGACGCCGTCCATCACGAACACGGCATCGTCGGCGAGACCGCAGAGCTCACCAACGCGCATCCCGGTTCGCCCCAGAACTTCGATCACGAGCCGATCCAACGCTGGCGCGAGCGCAGCCTTGGCGTTCAGTCGTGCGGCTTGGGCATCGTCGAGGAACCGTGGCAGCGGGTCGTCAGCGATTGGCACATCGATCGAGAAGATCGGGATCCGCGCCGGTGCGTCGTCCCAGTCCCACTCGATGATCCGGTCGAAGAAGCTGCGCAACATCCCGAACCGTTGCCGGATCGTGTTCCGTGCTGGCGGCTTCCCAGCGGCAGTGATGTGAGCCACAAAGAACAGCTTGAAGGCTTCGACGTGGGGTCGGCGGACGTCGACGAACCCGACCAGGTCGGGATGATTGTCGACGAGGAACCGGGCGAAGCAGCGCAGCGTGTTGTCCGCGACATCAACGGTCGCTGGGCGCATCGACACCGCCAGCTGATCCAGATACGCCCAGGCAGTGATCGCAAACCGTGGTGCCGTCGCGACAACGACATCCCAGTCGCGGTGACGGACCGGACCATCAACAGCGACGACCGCGACAGCATGTGCGGCGCTCATCGCAGCGTCCCAGCGGTCGCGTCGATCGCATCAGCAGCGCGTTGATACTCGGCGGCGAGCCAGTCGTCGGCGAGGTGGAGATAGATCCGGGTCGACTCGATCGAGCGGTGACCGGCCTGGGCTTGGACGGCTTCCAACGCCATCCCCGCCTCCCGCAACCGGGTCAGACATGTGTGCCGCAACTGATGACATGTCGCCCGTTGCAGACCGGCGCGGATCTTGGCTGCGCGCACGATCTGCTCAAGACCATCGATGCTCAACGGCTCACCACGACGGCCGCCTTTCAACGACACGAACAACCGGTCACTCGTCGCGTCGACCGGGCGTTCCACACTCAGATACTTCGAGATGCTCTGGAAGAACTGGGCCGACATCGGGATCAGACGTTGATGACCGCCCTTGCCGTCCGCGATGAACACCCGCTTGTTCACAGGCTGCAGATCCTCCAACCGCAGCCCGATCACCTCGCAACACCGCAACCCGCCGAGCACCATTGCCTCGACCATCGCCCGGTCCCGCCACCGGCGCACCGCGCCCAACAACAACATCACATCGGCCGGGTCCAACACGCGCGGCAACGTCCGCGGGGTGCGGATCAACGGCGACCCGACAGGCTGACCGCCAGCCCCCGTGCGCCGGCTGGCCATCCCGCGCGGCACCGGGTTCGCGACCATCTCGCCGCACATCACGAGATAGTTGAACAAGCTCGACAGCACCGCCAACCGGCGCCGGATCGTGCGCGCCGCCAACCCCGCCTCACCATCCGACAACCGGACCACGCGGCTGTCACCGCGGCCCCGGCGTTGCGCCGCGATGAACTCGAACACATCCTTCGTTGTCACCGTCACCGGCGACTTGTCGATCACCGCGAAGAACGCACGCAGATCCGACCTCGTCGCGATCACCGTGTTCGGACGACACCTCGCCGCCACGAACTCGACATACCGATCCAACACCTCAGCCCGCAACAGCGGACGCGACACAACCCTCGACACTGACAT
>JAYTRT010000076.1:0-2325 GCA_043746045.1 Actinomycetota bacterium
TGCATCGTCCTCGAGCGCTACACGGACGTGCAGGCGCTGATCGCGCACGGCGAACACATCGGCCACGAACTGATGGAGGCCGTCGGCGCAACAGGACACGTGCACGGCGAACTCCTGGGCGAGCTCAGCCCAGAGCTCAAGTCCAACCTCGTCGGCGGCCCGGTCCAGACGTTCACGCTGTACCGAACTGTCTAGCTCGTACAGGATCGAACCGATGAGCCATTCGCAGAACTACTTCGCCATCCGAGCCCGAATGGTCGACGCCGTCGGGCAACTGCCACACGACCAGCTCGTCGCCGACGTGCCTGCGTGCCCCGCGTGGACCGTTCACGACCTGATCGTGCACGTCGCGTCGATGCCACAGGCGATCCTCGTCGGCGACATCCCCGACGGCCCTGATCCCAACCCGTGGATCGAAGGTCTGATCCAGCGTCACCGCTCGAAGTCGCTCGACGAGATCGTCTCGTGGTGGCACAGCAACGACGACGCATTGGGGGCGCTCGCCGACCAGGCGGATCTGCTGATTCTCGATCTGTTCGTTCACGAGAGTGATCTCCACGGCGCCGTGGGATCTGTCGGGCACCGCGCCGCACCCGAACTCGCGGGGCAGCTGGCGCACAGCGTCGGCACCCTCGCTGCGCAGATCGACACGGCTGGTCTTGCACCGGTGGCGATCGAGACCGAGCTGGGGCGGTTCGTGACCGGCGATGGCATGCCGGGGTGGACGATGAACGTGTCGGCATGGGAGGCGCACCGGACGTTGAACAGCCGACGGACCGCTGCCGAGGTCAGGTCACTGCCTGGCACCGGAGACGCCGATCCCTATCTGCTGCTCCTCGACGAACACCTGCCGTTACCCACCGCCAGCCTGGCCGAGTGACCGGCGACCAGTCGCTGCGCCTGGTCGATACCGGTTCACGTCGAACGTCGCTCACATGGCGTCGAGCGATGAGCACACTCATGCGCGCTCCGAGGACGAGGGTCCGGAATGCGAGGCAGCTCACCCCTCCGCGCGCCAACGCTGATCATGGCGGGGAGAGGTGCCGATCGGGAGGTGAGTCAGCCGTCGGTCCCGCTGTCCGAACCACGTCGAGGTCGTCAATCGGGTCGCCCGCCACACCTCGGACCGCCCGTGGCTCGGTAGTGCCGATCAGCGTCCGCCGTTGATGGCGTGGACCGGACCGTCAGCGAACCGTCGGCTCCAGCTCACAGACATCGTCGGGCGACTTCGAGGAAGATGGCTCCGTCGTCGTTGTCGAAGTCGCGCACGTTGGCGAGCCCGGTCGAGACCCGCTCGATGAATCCCCATTCCCAGACAGCCTGCGGATCGACGGAGCACGTTTCGGCGAGCATCTCGGCGCGATCTCGCACAAGGCGTGGAGTGTCCCCGTTGATGAGCGGCTCGTTGTACTCACGCATTGCGACGCTGAGGTCGTGCTCGCGTTCGGAGCACAGGCCTTCGACGTCGACGAACTTGTAGGTGCCGCCACCCCCGTCGAGTGTGTTCCAGCCGTGGGCATCGCCGTGTACGAGCACCGCTTTCGTCGGATCGAAACTCTCGATGCGTCGATCGCAGAACTCGAGCGCCTGGTCGATCACCGACCGTTCGCACGTCTGCCCGAGCCCGTCCCAGGTGTCCGAGATGTATCGAGAAAGCCAACGTGCTTGCTGTGGGCCAGTACGAAGGCCTTCTTCGGGGCCGACTGGTCGCCAGAACGATCGCAGCGTCGTCGTGATGGCTTCGAGGATCACGGCGACGGTCAGTCCGAGATCGGCGAGGTTCGGGCCGAGGCGTTCGAGCAGCATCGCCACCTTGAGCACGCATGCCCGACCGGCCTCATCGGTCGCTGCGACGACGTAGCCGGCCGTGCCGCCCGTGAACGACACGCCGAGTTCGAGGTTCCAACGCAGAGCCAGATCGGCAACGACCCCTGGAAGTTCGGCAAGCCATCGCGCCCCGGCAGTACCGTTGCGCATCGCCCGCTGCCGTACAAGATTCGGGACATCGAGCTCATCCACCTCAACGTTGTAGCCCGACCGCCCCGATCACGCGCGACCAATTTCGGAACGACGCGGACGGCCGACTCGCGTTCGCGATGGCGACACATCTCGCTCACGGGCGTCGCCCGGCGGCCCGGCTCCACGAGTGTGGCATCATCGCAGCGTGGACGATCTGATCGAGGCCGGCTTCGGGCTCGATTACGACACGCTCCGTTTTGGCCGAACGAGCGAGCGATGGGTTCTGGCCGGGGCACGACTTCGCGATCGGATCGCGAGCGAGCTCTCCGCACTGGTCACCGATGTCGAACAGGTCGGCTCGTCCTC
>JAYTRT010000077.1:0-2322 GCA_043746045.1 Actinomycetota bacterium
CGTGTCCGCGGCACCGACACTCTGGGGATTTCGCCGTTCGGTGTCCTCCCGATGTCTGTCGTTCGATCATCGATGCCGGCTGGCCCACGTCACCCGCTGGATCAAATGATCGTCTACGAGGTCCATGTGCGCGGGGCGACGATGCGCGATCCCGGTACGACCGAAGCGATGCGAGGAACGTTCGCGGCTCTCACCCGCCAGGCCGAACGGATCGCCGAACTCGGAATCACCGCGATCGAGCTGCTGCCGGTCCATCAATTCGATCCGGCCGAGGGAAATTACTGGGGCTACATGCCACTGGTGTGGAGCGCTCTCCACGGTGGCTACGTCTCCACCGACGGCCTGTACGGGGGTGCGGCGGACGACGAGTTCCGGGCGATGGTCCAGACCTTTCACAACCGAGGCATCGAGGTGATCCTCGACGTCGTCTACAACCACACCACGGAGGAGGACCATGACGGCCCGACGTTCAATCTTCGCGCGATCGATGACGCGGCCTACTACGTGCACAATGCCGACGGTACGTACGACGACGATTCCGGATGTGGCAACGTCGTTCGCGCCGCCCACCCGGCGGCAGCGACGTTGATCCTTGATTCCTTGGCTCGCTTCGCCGACCTCGGTGTGGATGGTTTCCGGTTCGACCTCGGCTCGTTGCTCGGCCGGGACCTCGACGGTCGTGTCCAGCGCAACAGCGACCTGATCGACCAGATCACTGCCTTGGCGGTGGCACGCGACGTGCGTCTGATCTGCGAGCCATGGGACATGGCCGCGTACCAGATCGGCGACACCTTCCCGGGCCGCACCTGGGCCCAGTGGAACGGCAAGTTCCGTGACGATTGCCGGTCGTTCCTGCGCGCCGAGAACGGTGCGACGGAGGCATTTGCGACACGAGTTCTCGGGAGTCCCGACCTGTTCCCGGACGCGCCGGAGCGCAGCATCAACTTCGTCACCGCGCATGATGGTTTCACGATGTACGACCTGGTCAGCTATGAGCAGAAGCGCAACCTGGCCAACGGTCAGAACGGTCACGACGGCACCGACGACAACCGCTCGTGGAACTGCGGCTCGGAGGGCGACGACATGCCTGTGGAGACTGCAGCGGCCGTGAGCGCCTTGCGAGTGCAGCAGATCAAGAACGCGTTCGTGATGCTGATGCTGTCGGCCGGTATCCCGATGATGGTCGCCGGCGACGAATTCGCCCAGACTCAGCTCGGGAACAACAATCCGTACAATCAGGACAACGAGACCACGTGGCTCGACTGGTCACGACAGCAGCGGTTCTCCGAGTTGACCGAATTCGTTCGCGACCTCCTCGCCCTGCGCCGGTCGAGCCCGGGTATCCCTGTCGTGCTGCACGGCGTCGACATCGCCCCCGACACCGGTTGGGAATCGCATTCGCTGGCCTGGCAACGCGGCGAGCTGTATGTGATGGCCAACATGTGGTGGGAGCCGCTCGAGTTCACGGTGCATGCCGACGGCGAGTGGCAGATCGGGCTGTCCAGCGCGCCACCGGTTGCATCGGGCACCGGCCGCTTCACGCTCGCCCCGAGAAGCACCGTCGTCCTGCGTCGCACGTGATCGCGTGCTGCGTCGCACGACGCTTCATCGACGCGCGATTCGCGACATCACGAGTGGCGGATCGATCAGGGTCCGGGCAACCAGCAACCGCTCGACCTGGCCGACGACGATCTTGGCCTTCTTCTCGACCTGTCGGGTCGTGAAGTTGAGGATCGTCCAACCTTCGATCTCCAATTCATTTCTTCGAAATCGGTCGTGTTCGAACGCCTCGAGTGAACGAAGGTGGACTCCGTAACCGTCCATTTCGAAGGCGATCTTCCATTGCGGATGGCTCCAATCCAACTCGAAGTCCTTTCCTGACGGAAGCGTGACGAGATGGTGCAGCGTCAGAGGTGGCAGCCCGTGCCGTTCGAGTAACAGTCCGAGAGCCGCTTCGGGAGGTGAATCCGCCAGATCATGCAACAGCGTCCGTCCTGTCAAGGCTGCGCGCACCACGGGAACACCGGCGTGTCCTTTCAGCATTTTCATCTGTGACTCGAGGCCGTTGAGGGTGAGCAGTTTGGACGAGAGCCAGGCTTCGATCCATTTGCTCACGGTCGGTGACCCGACGAGAACCGCGACATCGACGATGGTCCGCGCGGTCGACGTGACCGGCACGCCGCGGAGCACGGTCTGCGACGGCGGTCGAACACTGCGGTGGGAGAAAACGCCAGGGATGCGGTGTAGCCCCAGGTGACGTCACCTCCGACAGGAGGCACTGATAGTTGCGCACACCCCACATCGCCACGGCAATGCGGTGAG
>JAYTRT010000078.1:0-2322 GCA_043746045.1 Actinomycetota bacterium
CCGAGGGCGCGGTTCGTGCTGGACGGGCTGGGATCAGCGTGAGGGGTCGGTTCCCCGGGTCCGCAATAGATTGAGGTCGCGGCGCGCTCGCGCCCGACCGAAGCAGGAGATCCACGTGACGATTCCAACACGCACACTCGGCACCGATGGCCCGACCGTCGGAGCGATCGGGCTCGGATGCATGAGCCTCAGCAACGCCTATGGCGGGTTCGACGGCATCGATCCCAACGACGTCGTACTGCGTGCGATCGATCTCGGCGCGACCCTGCTGGACACGGCCGACGCCTATGGTCCGAGTGAAGTCGCCGTCGGCAAGGCAATCGCCGGTCGACGTGACGACGTGGTGATCGCGACCAAGTTCGGCATCATCTCCGCGCCCACTCCCGGGAAGGCGGCCGAGATCAACGGCACGCCAGAGTATGTCCGGACGTCGATCGAGCGATCGTTGAGCCGGCTGAACCTGGATCACGTCGACATCTACTATCAGCACCGAGCCGACACCGACGTGCCGATCGAGGAGACCATCGGCGCAATGGCCGAACTCGTCGCCGAGGGCAAAGTGTTGCATCTCGGCCTGTCGGAGGCGTCGGTCGACACGATCCGGCGCGCGGCAGCCGTGCACCCGATCGCCGCCTTGCAGAGCGAGTGGTCGCTGTGGAGTCGGGACATCGAGGACGAGATCGTTCCGACGTGCCGCGAGCTCGGTATCGGCATTGTTCCCTTCAGCCCGCTCGGTCGGGGACTGCTGACGGGTCGGATCACGACGATCGATGACATGGACCAGCACGACATGCGCCGCAATCATCCCCGCTTCGCCGGCGACGCGCTCGCGGCGAATCTGTCCGAAGTGAGTGTGATCGCCGACATCGCCGCCCGTCACGGCGCGACGGAGAGTCAGATCGCGTTGGCCTGGTTGCTCGCCAAAGGTTCTGACGTGGTCCCGATCCCCGGCACAAAGCGGATCGCGTACCTCGAACAGAACTTGGGCGCAACATCGGTGGTGCTGTCGGCGGACGAGATCGCTCGCCTCGATCAGCTGCGCGTCGTCGGCGCGCGGGCACTCGATCCGACCTGGATCAACCGCAGTACGCCGCCACTGCTGGCCTGACGCGCGCGCTGCTCAGGACGCGCGCGGGAACTCGTTGGTCCACACGCCGTGATCGTCTGTGGCGAAGGCCATGCTGCGAACGCGGTCCGGATTGGCGAAGATGACGTCGAGCACCACGATGTCCGCACGCAGACTCACTTCGCGAAGAACGTCGAAGAACTGCACTGCCTGCAGCGGGACCGGGCCGTCGTCCAGATCGTTGTCGACGACGACGAGAATCGTCTGGCAGAAGTCGATGTCCATTCCTGGACGACGTGCCCATTCCGTCACGAATTCCAATCCGGCCGGTGGATCGAGCAGCACACCGAGCAACTGCCGGTTCTGGTCGAACATCAGCAGTGCCGCGTTCTGCATCGGCATCTCGAACAGTTCGAAGACCAGTTCGATGGCGTCGCCGATGTCGGCGATGACGATCGGATCGTCACCCGGCGGCGGCGTCCACAGATGACACGACGACCCTCCGAGCTGGACCGAACGTGGTCGACAATGGGTGCGCGATCACGCGTATGAGCGGTGACGGTGAGATGACATGCTTCCTCCGAGAGGGATGACCAACATTCGGGAGAAGCCGCTTCGGTCAGACTACCGAGCGATCACCGCGACAGTCGGCTCGGTCAGGAACTGCACGACAACATCGAGCAGCCGACTCGGTGACGGGCCCAGTCCGGGCGCCGTTCGGCGAATCGTTCTCGGCCCGGCTGGTCGTCGTACGGATTGCGAAGTACGTCGAGCAACTCATGCACGAGTGACAGATCGCCCTGCTCAGCGAGATCGATTGCTTCCTGAGCGAGGTAGTTGCGCAGCACGAATCGTGGATTGACGGCGTTCATCCGCTGTCGACGCTCGGCGTCGTCGATGCCACCGGCGCGGACTCGGTTCGTCCAGGCGCGCAGCCAGCGAACGGTCGCTGCACGAACATCCGGAGCCTCGACCCCGAAAACGTCGTCAGCGCGGTAGTAGGCCGGGCGCAGCGGTTCGAGCAGGTGGTCGTCATCGGTGACGACGTCGGGTTCACCGACCGGCACGTCGGCCAGGTGGCGGAAGAAGAGCAGGTAGTCGGTCTCCGTTGCAACCAACAGCGCGAACAACTCTTCGAAGAGTTGCTCGTCGCCGGCAACGAACCCGCCGATGCCGAGGCGCTCGGCCAGCATCTCCTCGAACATCGCGTCGTAGGTCGTCCGGTACTGATCGAGTGCGGCCTGCAGTTCATCTGG
>JAYTRT010000079.1:0-2317 GCA_043746045.1 Actinomycetota bacterium
ACCAACTGGAACGCAGCAAACGCGAGTTTCCCGAACCCGTCCATCATCCGCATGATTGATCCCGTCAAATTGCTCGACACCAACGAGTCGTTGGCCGATGTGCAGGGCTTCTTCGCCGAACACCCGATCAAACAGTCGGTGACCACCCTCGCTCAGGTGCTCGAACGGCAACGGATCAACGTGGCCCTTCGCGAGCGCGAATCTGCAGCGTTCGCAGCGAGCCTGCTGGAAACCACCGTCGAGTAGCAGGGTCGCGGCCCCTCGCCTGCCAGAATCTACTACCGTCTCGGGTTGCGGACGGACCGTCGAGGTCTGAGGGAGTTCTGCCATGTCGACAACCAGACGGACTGCGACCAGACGGACTGTGCGTTGGATGATGACGATTGCTGTCGTCGGCGCGCCCCTTGCCGCACTGCAACTGACCAGTTCCGTCGCTTCGGCCGATGGTGTGGTCGCGACGCTCAGCGCGGCAAGCGACGTGGCTGGACCGGCCCGTGCCACGCAGCCAGCAGTTCGTGTTGCAGGTTCGGCGAAGTCCGTTGCTACAACGACCAGTTCGAAGCTGACGTTCCCGATCCAGGCAACTCCACCGTTCAATTGCGAGGCGCTGAACAACTTCGGCGCGCCACGACCGGGTGGCCGCATCCACGAAGGCACCGACATCATGGGTACCTACAAATGGGCGGTCGGGGTCGTGCCGAACCAGGAGGTCTATGCGGTCGTCGACGGCAAACTCGGCGGCCAGGTCGTCAACGGTCAGCCCGGGTCGAGTCTGTCCGGCAACTCGTGGCGGCTGTATGCCAACACCGGCAAGGCGTACTACATGTACGCCCACCTGTCCCGGTTCGCGGATGGGCTGAGCAACGGGTCAGCCGTCACGCGCGGCCAGGTGATCGGATACGTCGGCGACACCGGTGATCCAGGCACAGGCAACTTCCATCTCCATTTCGAGGTGCATCCGAACGGCGACCAGCAGGTCGTCGATCCGCTGCCGCTGTTGCTGCCGGCCCCCGCCACCTGTCGGATCGACTGAATCACCCGAATCACCTGATCACCCGAATCCCTCGAATCCCTCGAATCGCCATTCGGAGGCTCGTCCTAGACTTCAGAGGATGACAGCCGAGGACTTCACTGGCACGGTCGAGGAACCCAAGTCGTGGGCGGCAGGCGTTCCAGCCGTCCTGGTGTCGATGCGTCAGGGTCTGACCAAGATGGGCGTCCGCCGGACCGCGCAGACGCTGCGGATCCTCAATCAGCCCGATGGGTTCGACTGCCCCGGCTGCGCATGGCCCGAGCCCGAACACGCCCACCTCGCCGAGTTCTGCGAGAACGGTGTCAAGGCCGTTGCTGAGGAGGCAACCACCGCCCGGGTGACGCGCCCGTTCTTCGCCGATCACTCGATCGCCGAGATGCGCGAGCACGACGAATATTGGCTCAGCCAGCAGGGCCGATTGACCGAGCCGATGTACAAGCCGGCCGGCGCAACGCACTACCAGACGATCTCGTGGGACCGGGCGTTCACGGTGATCGCGGCGGAATTGAATCGACTGGAGTCGCCCGACGAAGCTGCGTTCTACACGTCGGGTCGGACGAGCAACGAGGCCGCATTCCTGTATCAGCTGTTCGCGCGGGCGTTCGGTACGAACAATCTGCCCGACTGCTCGAACATGTGCCACGAGGCGAGCGGCATGGCGCTCAGCCAGACCATCGGCATCGGCAAGGGCTCGGTCCACATCACCGACTTCCAGCAGGCCGACATGATCGTGGTCGTCGGACAGAACCCTGGCACCAACCATCCACGAATGTTGTCGACGCTGGAGATCGCCAAGGACAACGGCGCCACGATCGTCGCGATCAACCCGATCCACGAAGCCGGCCTGATGCGTTTCAAGAATCCGCAGAAGGCCAAGGGATTGGCCGGCCACGGAACCACGCTCGCCGACGATTATCTGCAGATCCGGGTCAACGGCGACCTCGCCTTTTTCAAAGCGGTCAACCACCTTCTCCTCGCCGCGGGCGAGGCCGACATCGACCGCGCGTTCATCGCCGAGTTCACGTCCGGGTTCGACGAGTTCGCCGACGCTGCATCGGTGTTCGACTGGGATGACTACACCGCGGCGACCGGCTTCGACCGCAACGTCGCCGAGAAATTCGTGCAGCGGGTCATCGCCGCCGACAGCATCATCGTCTGTTGGGCGATGGGCCTCACCCAACACGCGAACTCGGTCGCGACGATCCGCGAGGTCGTCAACTTCCTGCTGCTGCGCGGCAACATCGGCCGCCCCGGCGCCGGAGTCTGCCCGGTACGCGGCCACTC
>JAYTRT010000080.1:0-2303 GCA_043746045.1 Actinomycetota bacterium
GGCGTTGTCGTCGGTGTGATCATCGGCGCTGTGATCGTGATCGGTGGTGCTGTGCTCCTCGCCGCGAAGCGCAAGAAGTCGACTCCACCAAGCGCATGACTGCGACTGTCGGTTGCTGTCGTCCGACAGGTCATCGTCCGACAGCTCATCGAAAGACAGGCCATCGCCCGACCGTTGGTCGTTGTCGACCGACAGTTGGTCGTTGTCGGCCGTAGCCCGCGATGTACGGTCGTGGCGATGAGTGCCGCCGACTCCCCCATGGCCGCGCAACCCGTCGACGAGTCGTCGATCGTCCAACGCCTTCGCAACGGTGATTCCGCAGCCTTTCGTGAACTGGTCACGAAGTACCAGCCCTCGCTGTTGCGCCTCGCCAACACCTTCGTCCCATCGCTGGCCGCCGCCGAGGAGGTGGTCCAGGAAACATGGATCGCAGTGATTCGGGGTATCGACAAGTTCGAACAACGGTCGACCCTGAAAACCTGGATGACCAGGATCCTCGTCAACATCGCACGGACCAAAGGCGTGAAAGAGCGCCGCACTGTCCCGATGGGTTCGCTGGTCGGCGACACGTCGGACAGGGCTGCCGTCGATCCGGACCGCTTCGTCGGGCCACCCGGTCGAGGAGGTTGGGCCGACCCGCCGGCGCGCTGGAGCGACCTACCCGAAGAAGTTGTGCTTTCCAGTGCAACGATCGCGAAGGTCGTGGACACAGTAGGGAAGTTGCCGGATCAGCAGAAGTGGGTGGTGATGTTGAGAGATGTGGAGGATTGGTCGTCGGGTGAGGTCTGTGACGCGCTCGGCCTCACCGAAGGGAACCAACGCGTCCTCCTCCATCGCGGTCGCTCTGCAGTTCGCAACATGCTCGAGGGTCAGCTCGGTGCCGAGTCATGAGGCTCCTTCGTCGCCAGGTCATCGTCTGCCAACAGTGGACCGAGATGATCACCGACTACCTCGAGGGCGCGTTGCCGCGCGGCCTCGTCAAAGCCGTCGATCGACATCTCGTCTCGTGCCCACACTGCACCGAGTACCTGGCCCAGATGCGTCGCACGATCGAGATCACGGGGGCCATCCCGGACGATGCGCAGGTCCCGGACGAGATGATCGACGTTCTCCAACGGGCGTTCGAGGACTTCCACAGCAACCCCGATTCCTGAAGTCGGCCATCGAGAGTACCGTCTGGTCATGGCTTCAGCTGACATCAGCACCAGCTCGGTTCGGGAGCGCTTCCGAGCCCTCCATCAGTCCGACGCGATCTTCGTGATGCCGAATCCGTGGGATGTCGGTTCGGCCAAGCTGCTGGAGCTGATCGGCTTTCCTGCGCTGGCCACGACGAGCTCGGGATTGGCGGCCAGTCTCGGCAAGAGCGATCAACACCTCACCCGGACCGAACTCGTCGATCACGTCAGAGCCGTGACCGCTGCGATCAGCATTCCCTTGAACGTCGACGCCGAGCGGTGCTATTCCGAGACCCTCGACGGCATCGCCGAAACCGTCGATCTGCTGGCCGACGCCGGGGCTTCGGGCTGTTCGATCGAGGACTACGATCCGGCAGTGTCGGGAATCGACGAGTTGCCAAAGGCGACCGACCGTGTGGCGGCGGCAGCAACCGCCGCGCATGCAAACGGCATGCTGCTCACTGCCCGCGCCGAGGCCCACCTCTACGGACAGGCTGACATCAGCGACACGATCGACCGGTTGATCGCGTTCAGCGATGCCGGAGCCGACTGCCTGTACGCGCCGGGGCTCGTCGACCTCGGCGAGATCAGGCGAGTCGTCGAGATCGGCGTGCCGGTGAATGTGCTCGTCTTTGCCAACGGCCCCGGCGTCGGCGACCTCGAGGGCGTCGGAGTCCGGCGCGTCTCGACCGGCGGCGCGTTGGCGTGGGCCGCGTACGGGAGTCTCGTCCGCGCAGCCAAGGAACTCCTGGATTCGGGCACTTCCACATACGCCCTCGACGGGCTTTCGAAGACGCACCGGCACGCGTTCGATGGCTGAGAACGACGACACCGATGACCGGGCTCGATGGTCGACGAGCATCGTCCTCTCCGACGGCGACACGGCATTCCTGAGACCGATCACGACGGCGGATGCGCCCCGCCTGCTCACGTTCCACGAACGTCAGCCGCGAGACAACCTCTATCGCCGCTTCCTGTCACCGAAACCGACACTGACCCCCAAGGAACTCGACCACTTCACGAACATCGACTTCCATGATCGCGTTGCATTGGTGGTCGAAGATCGAGGCGACTTCATCGCCTGGGCCAGCTACGAACGGTGGAAGGCGCGCGACGACGCCGAAGTCG
>JAYTRT010000081.1:0-7287 GCA_043746045.1 Actinomycetota bacterium
CCGCTCCCAGCTCTCGCTCCTCGCGACCGACTGAGCTCGACCATGGACTCCCCCACCACCGGCAGAGCACACCCCAGAAAGAACGATGCGTTGACGGTCAAGTTGGCCGAGTTCTATGAGCGTGAAGGGCGGGATCCGACACCGTGGGAGAAAGCTGCGTTGACCCGTGAAGCCGCGGTCGATACTCGTGTCCACAAAACCGACCGGCCCGTCGACGAGTTACGCCCGGAATGGGTTGATGCGGCGTTCGATGCCGGGATCACCCCTGAAGACCTGATCGTGTGGGTCGCTGACGCTGCCCGTGACCGCCCGCCCGCGAGCGTCGTGTCGACCGCGGAGATGATCGATGTGTTGTCGGCGGCTGGGGCGGTGTGGCATCGCGAGGATGTCGTGCGGGTCTTGTGTGATCTGCAACGTCCGGTCCCCGGGATCGCCGGCGCCGAGTGGGCTGAGCTGATCGAGGACACGGTCGACCGGTTCATTGGGGTGTGTGTCGATCTCGACCCGGCCCGTGACCTGAACCGTGACCTGAACCGGGACGTCAACCGGGACGTCAACCTGGACGTCAACCGGGACGTCAACCGGGACGTCAACCGGGACGTCGACCGGGACGTGAACCGGGACGTGAGTGGTGGAGTGAGTGGTGGAGTGTGTGGTCGGGTGCGTGGTTCGGATGGCCGTTCGGAGTGGATCGAACCGGTCGCCGCACACATCACGTCCGAACAGATCCTCACCCAAGAAGAAGCGATCCTCGCGTGGGCGATCGACGCCCACCTCACCGACCCGCGACCATCAACGACCGTCCAACACGGCGAGATTGACGTGTTGCAGTACTCGGCGGCCGGTTCGGTCGCCGGGGAGGATCGGTTGGTGCTCGTTGTCGGGCCGGCCGGGACCGGGAAAACGACGATGCTGCGTGCTGCTGTCGACGACCTCGAACGGCAGGGCCGTGGCGTGTTTGGGGTGTCGACGACTGCGAAAGCAGCGAGGACGTTGGAACGTGAGACCGGGATGCGTGCTGACACGATCGCCAAACTCGTCCACGAATGGAACCAACCCGACCGGCCACCCGGGCCCGAATGGCGGCTCCCCCCAGGCACGACGCTCGTTGTTGACGAGGCCGGGATGATCGGCACCCCCCACCTCCACCACCTCACACGGTTGGCCGACCAATATCACTGGCGGCTCGCCCTCGTCGGTGACCCCCACCAGTTACAGGCCGTCGGCAGGGGCGGGATGTTCACCGAACTCTGCAACACGGGCCGGACGATCATCCTCGAACACGTCCACCGCTTCCAGGAGCCGTGGGAAGCCGAAGCGTCACTGCTGCTGCGCCACGGCAACCCACACGCCCTCGACCTCTACCAGGCACACGGTCGGATCCGAGCCGGGACCCTCGCTGAGCACCTCGACTACTTCGCCCGAACCTGGACCGCCAACCACCGCCACGGTGACACCACCGCGGTGATGGCATCCACCAACCAACACGTCGATCTGATCAACGCCCGTGTCCAAACAGTCCGCCGGCAACTCGGCCACGTTCACAACGTCTGCCCGGTCGCGATTGGTGGTGGCGAGTCCGCCGACATCGGCGATGTAGTCGCGACCCGCCGCAACCACCGCCATGTGACCACCACCACCGGTGAACGTGTCCGCAACCGTGACCTATGGACCGTCACCGACACCCACGACAACGGCGACCTCACCCTCACCCCAATCACCGGTCACGGGCACGGTCACGGTCACGGTCACGGTCAGATCACCCTCCCCGCCGACTACGTCACCCAACATGTCCGTCTCGGGTACGCGGCGACCGAGATGGGCACCCAATCCGACACCGTCACCACCAGCCTCGAGCTCGCCTCCAACGCAACCACATGCCGGAACCTTTACGTCGCGATGACCCGCGGTCGTCGAGACAACATCGTCTGCGTCGTCACCGACACCCACGACGTGACCGACGCCCGCGACGTCCTCGACACGATCATCACAATCGACCGCGCCGACACCCCCGCGACCACCCAACGCCGAAACCTCGCCGCACAAGACCGACAACCCCAACACCCGCAACACCGGCAACCGCAACCGCCGCGGTTGCAGCCGAGGTGTCAGATCCCGGACTGGTTCGAACCACTCTGGCAGGCCACGGTCGAACGGCTCGAGGTCGTGATCAGACATCGCGAAGAACACCTCCAACGCAACGTCGACCTCGAACAAACACTGTCCGACACCGAACACCGATACCGGGACGCCCGCCACGCTGCCGCACCGTTCGAACAAGCGGTCACCCGCGCCGAACAAGCCTGGATTGCGGCACGCGACTGCCGCAACGACCTCGCCGATGAACTCGCCGGCGCCAGACGACGTGACCGGCCCATCCTGCGCGCCGCGCTCGCCATCGCCAAACACGACCTCACCCACACCGACACCCAACGCACCACCACCCTCGCCGCCGCCACCAACCCCAGGTGGACCGTCAACCAGATCGCGAGCGAACTGAGAGGCCTCGAGGAACGGCAACGCAACAACCAACTCCTCGAACAACTCGCCCTCGAACCCGAAACCATCAACCACCTCACCAAGAGGCTCGACGCACTCCACACCTGGCACCAATGGGCCCAAGGCCACCCCATCACCGTCCACCAACTCGAACACGCCGCCCACCACCTCCACACCCGCCGCCAACACACCCAAGAATTCAAGGCGCTGCGCGACGTCCTCCCGATCCAACACCGAACCGAACCTCACATCGAACGCAGCTTCGGGCCCGAACTCTCCATCGACTGAACACGAAAAAGTACAGAACGCCGGATCCGCGCTCGTTCTCGACGGCCGATCAACGCGTTCGGCACTGAACGTCAACGCGCGTTCTGCGCTCTTGCGGTCGGCGTGTTCGAGATCGCTCCGATCGCCGGCTATGGATCGCTTCATGATGGTGGCCCGCGCGTTCGGGGCCCTCTCAGGCGCGTGTTCTGTGTCGGCCGAGGGACTGCCGGTGAGGTCAAGCCGATGGCGCGATTGGCGTGGGCTTCTCAGCCGCGCCGCGGACCTTCTGCGCTGACTGCACGCGTAGCTCTGCGATCGGAGGGGGCTGACGGAGGAGAGTCGAGTGCCGTACACCGCGACAGTCTGCGCAGTCCCGGATCGATCTCGACCTCTACGCCGTTCGCTGCCGGAGCCGGCACCCCGTGCGCGATGGCGAGCGGTTCCGAGGTCCAGGATCGTCACCGCGCTGCGACGTTCGATGTTGGCCGGCCGGCTCTGCAGCATGTCGTTGTCCGGACGCAGACACTCGAAGCGATCAAGGGGACAGGAGATAGAGGGATGAAGAGTGTCGTCGTCGCTTTCTCCACCGGCTGGCGAAGGCCCTGCACGCCCCCCCCCCATGATTGCGCTGCACATGTCGCTGCGCTAACTTGGCGGCTTCAGGTTTCGATCCATTGCGTCAAGCTCGGCTGACGAGCGAAGTCGGCTTCCGGATGCCTCGGCACTGAGGAAGTGCAAGAGCACTCGCATCAGAGGAGTCGACATGGACCGTAGGCTTGGGTTGACGGGGACGAGCCGGCGGGGCAGGACCCGCGGCTCTCGCATTCTCGGTGTCGCAGCGATATTCCTCTTCGCTGCGGGTGCGCTCAGTGTCGGCGATGTCGCCCCCGCGTCTGCCCTTGGATTGACAACGGATTGCGCAGTCTTCTCGAACAACAACCCGTCGAACTTCGGTGACAACGTCAACATCTCCTTCTTCGTGAGGGTGAGCGCGTTCCCTGGCCCGGTTGGCCCCGTCGCGTTCTTCGACGGAGTGGACCCCATACCGTTCGCCACCGCGTTTGTTACCCCCGACGGGATTGCCACGGACCACAGCTCGGGCTCGGTGGACACGTCGAGCCTCTCGCCCGGCACGCATGTGATCAATGCACTCTTCGTCCCCATAGGCGCACTCCCCTGCCCAGGGACTCCAGTGCCGCTGGTTCAAGTCGTCAAGTCGGCGCAATCAACCACCGCGCTCACGTCGTCAGTGAACCCGACGGTCTTCGGGCAGAGCACCACCTTCACTGCGACTGTGACCAAGCGAGGCGGCGGCACACCCACGGGCATGGTGCAGTTCACCGTTGACGGAAACCTCACCTCTCAGGGTGTGAACGCGAGCGGCGTTGCGTCGATCAGCACCGCCTCGCTGTCTGTCGGACCACACATTGTCAAGGCGTCGTTCACGAGTGACAACCCGGCCACGCTCAACAGTGACACCACCCTCGCCGGTGGCCAAAAGGTCAACCCTGCCGCCACGACCACCGGCATTACATCCTCCAAAAACCCTTCCGAGTTCGGTGCACCGGTCACCTTCACCGTGAACGTGAGCGTGAACGCACCTGGCGCAGGCACGCCGACCGGTTCCGTCCACTTCCAGGACAACGGCACAGACTTGGGCACACCAGTGCTGGATGGGACCGGCCAAGCGACAGTCACGACCTCCAGCTTGGCTGTCGGCGACCACCCCATCACCGCCGTCTACCAACCAGCCAACGGCAACTACCTGACGAGTTCCACCTCGTTGACCCAGCACATTGAACGGGCGCGCACCACACTCACCTACAACGGTGCGACGACCGGCGACTACCACGATCTCGTCTCCGCATCTGCGACGCTCACCCGCCTCGACGACGGCACGCCCGTCTCCGGCCAACCGGTGATCCTCACAGTCGGATCACAGACTTGCACGATGAACACTGACATCTCTGGTGTCGCCCAGTGCACGATCCGGGTCGAAGACCCCGCCGGGACCACCACGGCCACCGCCTCATTCGCCGGTGACGGCAACTACCAGCCGAGCAACACGACCACGCCCTTCACCGTCACTCGCGAACAAACCGCGATCGTCTACAACGGTGACACCGTGATCCTCAACGGCAACACCCTGCACGCTTCCGCCGTGCTCAGCGAAGCCGACGCGACCCCGTACCCGATCCTGATCGGTCGCGTTGTGGTGTTCACCCTCGGCGCCGGCTCCACAGCCCAAACCTGTACTGCGCTGACCGATGTAAGCGGACTCGCTGCATGCAACATCACCCCGGTCGCTCAAACCCTCGGGCCGACCACGATCACCGCCAACTTCGCGCAGGACGCCTACTACCTGGCGTCGTCAACGACACGCGACGTGATCATCTACGCATTCCCGTCCAAAGGGGCCTTCGCGATCAGCACCAGCCGCTCCGCGATCGGCGCCCAGGTGACCTACTTCGGTGCCCAATGGTCGTCGGCCAACCCGCTCAGCAGCGGATCCGCACCCAACTCGTTCAAAGGCTTCATCACAGCGCCCGGTACGCCCCCAGCCTGCGGCGGGTCATTCACGACCGCTCCAGGCAACAGCGGCGCACCACCCGCGACCGTACCCACCTACATGGGAACAATCGCGACCAGCAAAGTCGCAAAGAACGGCTCAACCATCACCGGTGACCGGACACAAATCGTCGTCATACGCACCGACGGCTACGGATCACTCGGCAATGGAGGCACCGGCACAGTCGTCGCCATCGTCTGCAGTTGATCTGGTGCCGACTGGCGTCGTCTAGTCGGCTTGGGTAGCGCCGTCTGGGCAGTGGGAAGACTGGTTGTTGGACGCCTGGGTGTATAGAGCGTTGGCGGTGTCGGTGGCCTTCGTTTCTGCCTTGCTGGCAGCGTCGAGTGCAGCGTTCGCTGATGCGTACAGCTTTGTCGCGGCGTTGGTGGCGAGTTCTTCTGCTGGAGCGCGCACGGAGGACTTGAGGGTTGATGATTGCTGCTGCAGGTCGGCGAGCTGGTCGGGCAAATTGACCGTGACGTAGTCGACGCCCGATATCGCGTACTGCACGCCGCTGACTTCGTAGTCGACGTTTGAGAGCGCGCCCGTTGCGATCTGCTGCCGACCCATTCGGGACTTTCGAGCGCCTGGTTGAAGTCGCCGGCCCACAGCACGACGGGGAAGTCGTTCTGAAGTCGGGCAACGTCGGCGGCTTGTTCGCACAGAAGGCGACGGAAGCAGTCGGTGACTCCGACACCTCGCATGCCCATCGTGGACGACAGCCCATCCCGTCTTCTCAAGGAAACGTATGCATCGCGTGGACCGATGCCCGAGAGGTGGATCACCCGTATAAGTGCCGATAGGAGACACAGAACGCGCGACGCATATTCCAACCGATCGCACGCATCGCAGGGCGCTCGTATCGGCGCCTCTGCTCGGCCCATACCGGCGAAAGGGTATGGTGCGGACCTTCGACGGAGCCGGTGTGGATGCGACACTACGGTTGCCTTCCATGGGCTTCTTGGCCGACGACACCGTGCTCACAGCATCCGCCGACAACGCCTTCACGGCGACCCTCTCCCGAGATTGGGAGATTTGGGGTCCCAACGGCGGCTACATGGCTGCCTTCGCTTTGGGCGCCGCCCGTGAAACGTCGGGGCGTGCCCGACCGGCCAACGCCACAGTGCACTTCCTCGGGGTGGCCTCGTTCGACGCGCCGATCGAAGTGCGCGCAACAGTGCAGCGGACAACGCGACAGGCCAGCAGCGTGCACGTTCGAATCGACCAGCTCGGCAAGCCGGTACTCGCAGCGATGATATGGGCCATCGACGCAGGCATCGACGGGCTCCAGCACGGCGGCGCCCCGGCGCCCTCAGTGCCGCCGTGGCAGGCCCTCCCGACGATCTCGGAGCGGATGGAAGACGACCCGAACGCCCAGCCGAGCCGATACGCGTTCTGGCAGAACTTCGAACAACGTCCCACCGCCTGGTTGGGTACGGACGAATGGGAACAGCGTGAGCTCGGGCGGGCCGAGTATCACGAGTGGCTGCGTTTCGCCTCGCCGCCCGCCGCTGATGTGTGGGCACAGGCGGCACGGCTCCTCCTCCTCGTCGATCTCGGAGGTTGGCCGGCAGTCGGTCGACGCCACCGCACCGAAGAATGGATTGCGCCCAGCATTGATGTCTCCTGCGAGTTCCACCACCTCGACCCCTCCGACGAGTGGTGCCTGCTCCAGGGCACGAGCCCGGTCGCCGGTGAGGGTTTGATCGGCAGCTACCAGCAGGTCTGGAACGAGCGCGGAGACCTCCTCGCCAGTGGCATCAGCCATCTCCTCTGCCGTCACCTCGGCTGATCGAAACCGGTCGAACGCCCTGTTCCCTGGGGCGCGGTGCGACGCCGGCAGCATCACGCGACGACATGGCCCCCTGAAAGTCTTCGCGCTCGACCTCCTCGCCGTCGTGCGAGCCGCAGAGGTGACACGGCCCTCAGCCAGCAGCTCTACGTGGGCGGAG
>JAYTRT010000082.1:0-2299 GCA_043746045.1 Actinomycetota bacterium
GACCGCTGCCCGCCCGATCCTGGCCGTGAAGATCGACAACTACGGGCAGGCTCGACCACAGTGGGCGCTCGATCAGGCCGACGCGATCGTCGAGGAAAATGTGGAAGGGATCTCCCGCTTCGTTGCGCTCTTCCAGACACAACTTCCGGACACCGTCGGCCCCGTCCGCTCTGCGCGAACCGCTGACCTCGACCTGCTGTCCGCGATGAATCGCCCGGTCTTTGCGTACTCGGGAGCAAATGCCGGCGTCATCGACTGGATCAACTCTGCAGCCGGTTCGGGCGTACTCAACGACTTCACAGCACAGCACAGCCCCTGTTACAGCCGCTCACCAGACCGACCGGGGCCGCACAACCTGTTGCTCGATGCAACGTGTGCGGTGCTCAGTTCACCCGGCGCCGGCCCCGCCCGACCGCTCTGGCAGTCAGCCGCAGCGTGGACCGCCCCGACCCACGACGGCGTGGTCACCGACACGTCCTTCGCGCTCGAAATGGACGGAGTTCACGTCGGGTGGACGTGGGACAGCACCGCGCAACGGTACGTCCGCTCACAGGACGGGCAGCCTCACCTCGCTGCTGATGGCGCGCAGATCTCCGCGAAGAGCGTCGTCGAGATCTCCACGCAATACATCCCTTCACCGGTCGATGCGCGATCGCCGAATGCGATCACAGTCGGCACCGGAACCGCCGTCGTGCACCGGAACGGCAGGGCTGTGCCGGTGACCTGGACACGCGCAACAGCGTACGATCCGTTCTCATTCGTCGATCCATCGACCGGACAACCTGTCCCGCTCGACACCGGCACCACGTTCATCGAGCTCGAACGAGCACCGTGAGCCGATGATGGTCGGGGCCGAGCCGCCGTTCGCCCTCAGCGAGCATCGGCTTCTCGGACGCCGCTCGCCAGGGCTGCGAACACGTCGTGGACCCGTCGCACGTCGGCAAGGTCGTCAGGCTCTTGCACGGACTCGTCGCTCGAACGCAGAATCATCGCCGCTTGTCGTACCAGTGCGTCTCGATGGGCCGGATCGGTTGTGTGATGCATCACGCGGGTGAGCGCGTCGAGCTGACGAATCATGATGGCGGGCATTCCACGTCCTGCCTGGCGGATCTTGTCGAAAGCACGCTCGACCAATCGCGTGTAGTTGATCTGCGCAGAGACGACACGAAGGTTTCCGAGGGCGTCGAAGTGCAGTCGACGAGAGTTCCACGAACCCGAGATCTTGGACAGCGCATCACCGAGCCAATCGACGCATGTCATCGCCGTGAACGTGTCGTTCAGCGCTGGTGACAGCGCTCTGATGGCGATTTCGACGAGCTGATCGATGGCAAAGGCGAGGTCCTGCGTGAGTGTGCGGTGCGCGCCTGTCACGTGAGCCTTCTCCAATGATGCGGCAATGGTCGGCAGAGCTGCGGCCGGCCAGACGCGAGCGAGTGGAAGTCCCTCGATCACGAAATGACCGGGCCGGTACAGCATCTCGATGACTGCATCGGACCGCTTGGCGATATCGACCATCACGTCGTAGCCGACGAACTGCAGATATCCGCTCTCGCGCGCTGGAAGGTCGGCGCCGCTCTGAGCCAATCGATTCAACGAGTCGCGTTCAGCTGCGCTCATCTCGGCGTCGGCCTCGGATGCACCGTCACTCACCTCGTTCGCGATGCCTCGCGCCAGATCACGAGCGATACCGGCAACCACTTCGGTCAGTTGGATCGATGTTGCGACGTGATGGATGAAATAGACCAGGACGCCGATGTCGACGAGAACGAGCCCCAGAACGACGGTGATCGCCAGATGAGGAACGAAGTCCGGGTTCCCCTGGCTGATCGAACCGAGGGCGAGGATGGCGTACACGAACGTGGCAACGAATGTCCCGAGCGTGACCTGCGTCCCGAGGTCGCGAATGAATCCGCGCAGGATACGGGGGCCGAACTGCGTCGAAGCGAGCGTCAGCGCGACGATCGTGATCGAAAAGACCAGGCCGACCACGGTGATGACCATGGCTGCGATGGCAATGAGGATCTGACGGGCCGCGTCCGCTGAGCCGTTGTTGACCCAACCCGGAAGATCGAGGTCGCCGCGATAGCTCGCTCGATCAATGGCATACATGATCGCGAACAAGATCGTCGCTGCTGCCGTCTCCAGCGTCGGGACGACCCACAGGGTCGTTCGCAACGCCTCGCGACGCGGCCCGACCTGACGAACGGTTGCACGAGAACGAGAGCCAGCCATGGTGAATCCAGACAAAGAGGGGGACATGCCGACCAGACTTCCCGGCTCACCGACTGTCAGGCTACGG
>JAYTRT010000083.1:0-7245 GCA_043746045.1 Actinomycetota bacterium
CTGTTCTTCCTCGCCGGCGCGGTCTTGAACGTGCCGTGGCTGGCGCTCGGCACCGTGTACCTGCTGGCCGGGCCGACATGGGGCCACCGCGTGCGAACGTGGTTGATCGCGCTCAGCGGACTGGCCACCGGCATCATCTGCTTCTCGCCGACCAGGATTTCCGTCCGCGGCAACGATCTACCCCAGGGCAGCGAGATCTTCGGCGTCGCCCCCCGGATCATGGCTGCCGTCGGATCGGGCGTCCCTGCGCTGGTGATCATCGTCGGCGCACTCTGGTCGGCATACCGGGTCGCTCGCGGCCGCGTCCCTGCCTTCGGAGTCGGGGCCCAACGCACCGTGTCGTTGCCCAAACGGTTGGCACTCGGCAACGTGCTGATCGCGGTCGGCACGCTCGTGCTGTCGGCCAGCGGCACGATCGCCGGCCGGCTCGGCAAGGACAGGGCGTTCGCCATCACCCTGCTGATCGGCGTGTCGATCCTGTTCGCCGGATTCCTCGTTGCCAGTAGCGGCACGACCCGCCACATTTCGGCCGTTGCCACCAGCGACACGCGGGCCGCCTGATCTGGTCGGGCTCTACGTCAGTTCGCGACGGAGCAGCTTGCCGCTGACATTGCGCGGGAGTTGGTCGACGAAGAGGATCTTCGACGGGCACTTGTAGCGGGCCAACTCCTCGAGACAGTGGTCGATCAATGCATCCTCGTCGAGATGCACGTCGGGCAGCGCGACGACGAACGCTTTGACCGCCTCGCCGGTGTGGGGGTGTGGAACACCGATCACGCCGACCTCGGCCACGCCGGGGTACTCCATCAGCACGTCCTCGACCTCTTTCGGATAGACGTTGAATCCGCTGACGATGATCAGATCCTTGGCCCGGTCGATCAAGTAGAGGTAGCCATCGCGATCGGTGATCGCGATGTCACCGGTACGCAGCCAACCATCGGCCGTGAGCACTCGCGCCGTGCTCTCCTGGTCGTGGAGATAGCCCTTGAACACGTTGGGTCCACGCACCCAGATCTCACCGGCATCACCGTCCAGAACGTCGTCGTCGTTCTCGTCGACGAGTCGCACGTCGATGCCGCCGAGCACCCGTCCGACCGAGCCGATCCGCACGCCGATGCCACGTGACGACGTGACAACAGGTGACGCCTCGGTCAACCCGTAACCCTCCTCGATCGACAGCCCGAACTGTTCCTGCAGGCGTCGAATTGCATCCTCGGGCATCTTCGCCGCACCGGTCGACGCCGTACGGACCGTCTGGAACGCGTCACTCCGGGCATCGACGAACTGCGAGAAAGCGACCCACATCGCCGGCGCGCCCGGGACCACCGTGATCGCTCGATCGCGAATGGTCTCCAACGCAGTCGATGGATCGAAGCGTTGGACCAGCACGACGGTTGCCCCGGCCGACATCGCGATGCCGAGGACGACGTTGAGACCGAAGATGTGGAACATCGGCAACACCCCGTACACGACATCGTCAGGGCTGATCCCGGTGTCGGCCGCGTTGGCCTGTTCGATGTTGGCGAGCAGATTTCCGTGGCTGAGCATCGCTGCGCGCGGTGAACCTGCCGTACCGCTCGTGAAGATCAGCACGGCGATGTCGTCGGCGTCGACCTGCACGATGGGCGCAGCCGTGCTGTGGTCCAGATCGTCGAGCGGCACGGCACCGCACAGTTCACCCTCCGCGACGATCACGTGGGCCAGGGTCGGGACGTTGACCAGTTCGACGTTGCGCCACGACGGCACCGCCGTTGGACCGATCACCGCCGCCTTGGCGCCGACCGCGACCAGTTCCCGCTCGATCTCGTGCGCCGGAGACGTCGGATTGAGCGGGACGGCAACGGCACCGATTCCGAGCACGGCCAGATACGTGACGACGAAGTACCGGTTGTTACCGACCAGGAGAGCAACCGGATCGCCCTTGCCGAGCCCGAGCGCCGACAGACCACTGCGAGCCGAGGCGACCTGCTCGCGCAGCGCACCGTAGGTGGTCTCGCGATTGCGACTGATCAGCGCGATTTTGTCGGCCGCGTGACCCTCGATGATGTTGGCAAGATTCACGACACGGCCCCCACGTTCCGGGGGCAGAGGTTAGCCCTTGCCCGCCGCGACAAGGGGTCTCAGAGCCGGATCAGCGAGATGGTGCCGGCCACGAGGATCAGTACGAGCAGCAGAGCGAGGGCAAGCGTGGTGGCGGGACGCATCTGGCAGACGCTACCGCTTGATCCGCAGGTTGACGGGGCTGACCACCGGAGCCGACGGTGACAGGTTGTCGTCGGCGACCATTTCCAGCACGACCTGATCGTGGGGCCCGATCTCCAATTCAGCGGCGGCCGAGCGCCGGTCGAGCGCCAACGCCAACATGCCGTAGGAATCGGTGATCAGGCCGAGGGCACCGGTTCCCAGTTCGAAGAAACTGCCCGACCGCTTGGCCACCCTCGTCAGCGGCGCGCCGGACGTCTCGCCGACCGTGATCCGGATCATCTCTCCGAATTCGGCAACCTCGTCGGGGCCGACGTTGAGCTGACAGTTCCCGAACCGGTCGATCCACAACACCTCGGCGATCAGCGCGCCGTTCTCCTCGCGCGGCAGCGGGATCACGCCGGGCAGGAGCAATTCGGGCTCGATCGGTTCACCCAACTCGTACAGATCGACACCGTTGCAGAGATGTGCGGCCGCCGGGCCGAAGATGTCTCGGCCGGCGAAGGTACCGCCGGGAGCGGCGAGGTGATAGTCGGTGTTGCTGAGCACGACGCATCGCCCGGCGCCGCCGGCCATTGCAACGGCGGGGGCGAGCAGTCCGTTGTCCGGTCCGACCAGCACCCCGTCACCGTCCGCGACCTCGATTGCGACGCAGCGCCGATCGGTCCCGACCGCCGGGTCGACGACTGCGAGCACGATTCCTGATGGAACGTAGGAGATGCTGCGCGCCAGCGTCAGCGAGCCCGCGCGAATGTCGAACGGGGGCACTTCATGGGTCAGATCGATCACCGTCACGTGCGCTGCAATGTCTCGGATGACGCTCTTGACCACGCCGACGAACTCGTCGACCGTCCCGTAGTCCGTGAGAAACGAAATCGTGTCGTACCGGCGCCCCATCCAGTCAAGCTAAAGCCGGGCGCTCGTCGTTCGTCGCTCGTCGTCGGGAAAACGACGAGGGCTGGTGTCAACCCCCCGATGACACCAGCCCCTGTCGGCGCAGCCCTTGCGGGGCGCGACTCCCGCCCGTTCGCACGGGCGGAAACCAAGAGAGGACCTCGGCTCATCACAATAGACACAATCGAGCCCGCGAGAAAAGAGTCACACCGATATTTCTCGTGGGTCTTTGCAATCGCCGTCATTGTGTGATGGCAGAACTCAATGCGCCGGACGCCCCAACTCTCGGCTTCGCTCCGCCGCCGCCATCACCGCGGACTGCAGGGCAGCTCGCACGGCATGGTCTTCGAGCACCTTCAGCCCGGCCGCCGTGGTTCCTCCGGGCGACGTGACCTGGGCTCGCAGCCCGGCCGGATCGCCACGTTGGCTGAGCATCTCCGCCGAACCGAGGAACAGTTGGGTGACCAGTGACTCCGACGTCGATCGGGCCAACCCGGCCAATACGCCGGCATCGATCAGTGCTTCGGCGATCAGGAACATGTATGCCGGACCACTTCCGGCCAGCCCCGTCACTGCGTCGAGCTGGTATTCCGGGACGATCTCGACGATTCCGACGGCGGCCAGAATGCTGGCCGCCCACTCGACATCGTCGGCTGTCGCGGCGCTGCCCGCGCTGAGGCCCGCTGCCCCACGACCGACCAGTGCCGGGGTGTTGGGCATCGCCCGGATCACCGCGATTCCCCGACCGGTCGCCGCTTCGAGCGTCGCGATCGACACACCTGCCGCGATCGACACGATCCGAGTTGCTCCGGCAGCCACTGCAGCGGTTGCGGCTGCAGGGGCGTCGGGCGGTTTGACGGCGATGATGGCAGCGGTGCACGGGGGCACCACGTCGGTGACCGTCACCCCGGGGAACTGTTCGACCAGCCGCTCACGCAATGGTGCGAGGACTTCCACGATGGCAAGGTTGGCGGCAACGATCCAGCCAGAACCGAGCAGCCCACCGGCCAGCGCGGCGCCCATGTTCCCTCCGCCGATCACAGCAAAGGTTCCGGAAGAGGTGTTCGTCGTCATGGTGGCTCAACCTATCCATGGCGCCGGTGCGGATCTGACGACCTTCCCCGATCTCGATCCGCACCGGCACTCTACTGAGTGCTTCGAGATGGCCGAAACGGAAAACAAATCCGGATCTGCCACCGGGCGCGAGTGAGCCGACCAGTCATCCGACGATCGAGTTGCCGCGTAGGTTGACGATCTCCTCGGGCGTGAGGCCCAGCTCGCCGAGCAGTTCGTCGGTGTGCTGGCCGAGGGTCGGTGAGGCGCCGCCGAGTGTGGCCGGCGTGGCGGAGAACTGCGCCGGGTGCCTCGGCTGACGCATCCTTCCGGCTGTTGGATGGATGGAGTCCTCGAGCAGCCCGATCGCAAGGACGTGCGGGTCGGACGACAACCCGGCCGGTGACACCACCTCGCCGAACGGTGAGTTGAACTCGGTGAACCGGGAGCGGGCCTCCGCCATGTCCATCGTCTGGGCGTTGTCGTGGCAGCGGCGCATGATGTCGCCCATCAGTTCGCGACTGTTCCGGCGATCGGCGATCTTGGCGACCCGCGGATCGTCGAAACCGTCTACTCGGAGAGCCTTGCACATTCCGGCAAAGTCGGCATCCGAGGTGGGTGTGCACACGCCCCAACCGTCGATGAACCGGAACGGCCTGACGGTGGACACGAAACTCGACGGCATGCTGCCGTCGGAGTCCAACATCATCTCGTTGCCGGCAGCATCGGCCCACAGGAACGACACGACGGAATCGAGCATCGACAATTCGACGTGCTGACCGCCGAGACCGCGTTCGCGAGCGAACAGCGCAGCGGTGACGGCCTGCACGGCATACATCGCAGTGATCTTGTCGGCCGCGGTCTGATGCAGGAAGCGCGGCTCGCCGTCGGCATCGGCTTGATTCGAGGCCAAGCCGCCGTAGGCCTGGATGACGGTGTCGTAGGCACCTTTGGTCGCGTACGGGCCTTTCGACCCGAAGCCGGACAGCGACGCGTAGATCAGGTTCTCGTGGCCGACCCGCAGCGCGTCGTAGCCGAGGCCGAGCCGGTCCATCACGCCCGGGCGGAAGTTCTCGATGACGACATCCGCCTCGCTGACGAAGCGCTTGGCGATGTCACGTCCCTGCTCGCTCGTCAGGTCGATGGTGATCGTGCGCTTGCCACGGTTGCACGACTGGTACAGCGCCGAGATCCCGTTGACCGCGACCCCGACCCATCGGGCGATGTCACCGATTCCAGGACGCTCGATCTTGACGACGGATGCCCCCTGGTCGCCCAACAACGCCGCCGCGTACGGACCGGTCAAAGCGGTCGAGAAGTCGACGATCCGCACCCCACGCATCGGGCCTGAGTGGTTGATCGTCTCGGTTGTGTCGGTCATGGGATGAACTCCTTCTGCGAGCGTGGACGGCCGCCGGGACCGCTGTAGGCCAGACCGGGGCCGGGCTGGACGGCGAAATCGACAGTGGGCATCGATGCCAGACACGATCCCCACGCGTCCATCAGCGCGTCCTCCGCGCGGTAGTCGAACGGATCGGTCAGCACCGTCTCCTCGACGCCACCTGGCACGGGCCGGTGCTCGACCAACCAGCGCGCCGTGCGGCCGACAGCGACGCGTGCAGGGACGACGTCTCGGTAGCCGAGGTCGCGGGTGACACGAGACAGATCGAGAACACGATGAGATGACGCCGGTTGGGCCAGCATCGGCCGCGCCGGCGTCGCCAGCTCGAACGGCATCGAGACGATCTCGATCTCGTGATCGAGTTCGGAGCAGATCAGTTCGATCACCTGGCGCACCGTGAGCACCTCGGAATCGCCGACGTTGAAGACCTTCCCGGCCGCAGCGTCGGGTTGATCGACGGCCAGCAGCACGGCCTCGGCGAGGTTCTCGGTGTACCCGTGATGATGCAGGGTCAATCCACCGTCGGCGACGACCATCCGCCGTCGCCCGTCCAGTACCCGGCGCACCACACACCATTCGCGAGGCGTCAACTGATACGGGCCGTACACGTACGGGTAGCGAAAATGAGCAGCACCCGGGTGGGTCTCGAACACCGCCTGCTCGGTCCGTACGATCCGGTACCCCTTCTCGTCCTGCTCCGGTGAACTGACGGTCGCAGCATCTTCGGCAACGGGTACCGGCAGGCCGGCCGGCTCGTGCACCCATGGATTCATCCAGCCGAGATAAGCGGGCACACCGCCGACGCTGAGGAACCGGCCGGTCCGACCGACCATTGCCTCGGTGATCCTGCGCAGTCGCCCGTACATCACGATCGTCGCATCGAACGTGCGATCACCGAGCCCGGTCGTGAACGAATCGATGTCGTACGGATCGGCATGCAGGTGCTCGACCTGCGCCGGCGTCTCGTCGTGCTCGTGCAGACCGCGATGCAGGATCGTGACGTCGTGGCCACGGGCGACCAGACCGCGCAGCAACGGCAGACCGGTCGGCCCGGTGCCGCCGACAACCAGAACTCTTTCCCCCATTGCGCGACCTCCCGGTGCGGGAGAGTAGTTCGGGCGTCAGTCGAATCGACTGGCGAAGCCGATCCGCAGCAGTGCTTGGAAGCACTGCTCGGTGGTGGCGTACAGCGATCCGATGATCCGGTCCAGTTCGTCCTCGGACAACGCTGTCAGCGGAAGATCACCGCGAAGGAACACCGCGTCCTCGACACCGATCGCGAAATGTGCTCCGATCAGCGACTGGTTACGTCGCAGCAGGTTCTCGTACAGCTGGACGGCGTTCTCCTCCGGGGCCGGCATGACGTAGGCCTCGTAGCGCAGTGTGCGCTGGCCGAGCGTCAGCCACACGGTCGTGAATTCCTTCTCCTCGCCACGCATCCGCACGTACCAGCGCGGCTCGTCGCCGCCCGCTGCACTGACCTCGCCGCGATCAATCGCGGCGATCGTCGGATTGCCGACGGCGAACGTTGCCAGCCATTCGTCGATCCGGCGTTCGAAGACGCTGATCGACCGCGGATCGAACAGCTCGCTCACGAGCAGGCGACGAGTTCGTCCACCGCCAGATCGGCGTAGACGCGACGCAGGCGGGCAGCGGCGAAGCTCCACGTGTACCGGCGCGCCCGCTCGGCCGCG
>JAYTRT010000084.1:0-2283 GCA_043746045.1 Actinomycetota bacterium
TGCACGTAGGGTCATGTTGCATTCATCTGATGCGCCAGAAGGAGGCCCTGATGCCCGACCCTTCAACCCCCCGGAATGATCGAGACACGTTTTTCGATCGGTTCGAAGCTCTCACGTTCGACGATGTGGTCATTGTGCCTGGTTACAGCGAGGTGCTGCCCGACTCCGTCGACACGAGTGCCGTCTTCGCCCGCGATATCCACCTTGCGATCCCGCTCGTGTCTGCGGCGATGGACAAGGTCACCGAAGCACCGATGGCCGTGGCGATGGCCCGTGAGGGTGGCATCGGCGTGATCCATCGCAACCTCTCGATCGAGGACCAAGCCGCTGAGGTGCAAAAGGTCAAGCGCAGTCAGAGCGGGATGATCACCGACCCCGTCACATTGCCGCCGACGGCCACTCTGCACGAGGCCGAGACGTTGATGAACCGGTTCAAGTTCAGCGGTGTTCCGATCGTCGACCACGACGGCCGACTGGTCGGCATCCTCACCAACCGCGACATCCGCTTCTGCGAAGGCGACGACTTCGACAAGCCGGTCACCGAGTTCATGACCGGCGACCGGCTGATCACCGGCGCCGTCGGCACCACGCTCGACGAAGCTCGGGCCACGTTGCAGAAGTACCGCATCGAGAAGCTGCCGCTCGTGGACGCCGCCGGCTTCCTGCGTGGCCTGATCACGGTCAAGGACATCCTCAAACGCCAGGAGTTCCCGAACGGCACACGCGACCACAAGGGCCGCCTGGCGTGTGCAGCCGCCGTCGGGGTCGGCCCTGACGTCGAGGCACGCGCCGAAGCCTTGGCCGCGATGGGTGTCGACGCACTGGTGATCGACACGGCGCACGGCCATTCCGCCGGGGTGATCAAGACCATCGAACGGCTGCGTGCGGGTTGGCCGTCCGTCGCAATCGTGGCCGGCAACGTCGTCACCGAAGAGGGAGTCGAAGCCTTGGTCAAGGCCGGCGCAGATGCGGTCAAGGTCGGTGTGGGTGCAGGATCGATCTGCACGACCCGCGTCGTCTCCGGAGCGGGGATGCCGCAGCTCTCGGCGATCTACTTCACGTGCAAGCGGGCTGCACAACTCGGCATCCCCGTCATCGCCGACGGCGGCATCACCTATAGCGGCGATGTCGTCAAGGCCATCGCCGCCGGGGCCGAGACCATCATGCTCGGCTCGCTGCTCGCGGGGACCGAGGAGGCACCTGGCGAACTGGAACTGTTCGAAGGTCGTCGGTACAAGAGCTACCGCGGGATGGGTTCGCTCGGGGCGATGCAGGGCCATGGCGCCGATCGCTACGCGAGCGGGCAGTCACCGTCCGGCACCCGCAAGCTGGTCCCGGAAGGTATCGAGGGGCGAGTCCCCTTTGCCGGGGGTATCGGCGACGTGACCTATCAGCTGATCGGTGGCTTGCGCAGCGGCATGGGCTATGCGGGGGCGGGTACGTTGCAAGCGCTGCGTGACGGAGCCAAGTTCATGAAGGTCACCACAGCCGGACGCGAGGAATCGCACCCGCACGACGTGACGATCACCAAGGAAGCCCCCAACTACCAGCGCAGCTAGTTCCTGCGGCTCGCTCCGCACACGACCGCCAGAGCCCGCCCCAGTCGCCCAGCCCAGTCGTTCTGCCCAGTCGCCCAGCCCGGTCGTTCTGCTCGCGCACGATCGCCCCGCGGGTCGCGCGTGCGCAACCTGTCCGCGCAACAGCGCCCCCCGGGGCACTTCCGAGCAGGCACATGATCGGTTCACAGCCATCACGTGCGCCCGAAATCTGCTGCTCGGCCGATACGTTGCTCGTGACCTCCCCCGTCGAACAATTCCGTTGTCGAATGGGGCGTCATGGCCGAAGCATGGATACCGCAACTGCAGAAGTGGTTGCACGGACATTCCGGAATCGTTCCGATCCCGAGCTTGATCGAATTCGGGTGTAGCAGGCGCGATGCATACCGACTCGCCGAGACCGACAATTTCGAGATCATCATGCCCGGCGTGCTCCGCAGCACACACTGGCCGCTCGGGACCGACCAGCTGATGATGGCCACCTGTCTGCGCAGCTCGATCGCCGTGATTGCCAGAACGAATGCCGCCCAGATGTGGAAGTTCAGAGGGCTCCCGAAGCCCGACGGCGAGGTCCGGGTCCTCATTCCCCATGGCCGTTCCCTGAGCCTGCCCGGAGTGGTTGTCGAGAAATGTCGACAGATCGACGCCGTCGATATCGTCCAACGCTCCGACGGTCTTCGTCTGACGAGCCCGGCGCGTACCCTCTTCGACTGCGCCGACATCCTCG
>JAYTRT010000085.1:0-7238 GCA_043746045.1 Actinomycetota bacterium
CAATGCTCCGGCCTCGGGAAGGTGGTCCTTCCAATCGGCCACGCGTAGCACCCGCCACAATCTGCCCGACGTCTCCAATCCACGCAGCCGTGTCAGCCACGAATCGTTCTGGAAACATCGATCGGGAAGACGATGGGCGAGGTAGCCCGTTCCCGCGTGGATGACGCCCCAGGCGACAACATCGACGGCGACGGTGAACCCCTTCGACAGTTCCACGATCGCCATCGTCACGCTCGCTTGCCGGTCCGCGTCCGGCCCGGGTTGCTTCTCCGGTCGTGCGTCTGGTCACGGACGCGACCACTCGTTCGCGACGGAACAGCGCGTCCACGCCATGTCACCGACGAGCCCGATGCGACTGCGACGAGCGATCGACAGAAGATCGCGACGAAGAACGACAAGGGGACGGGGAACAGGACCGCGGTCCACACGCGGAACGACCCGATCCTGCGGAGCAAGTACGCAACGTGCACGACAACGATCGCATAGGCGACCAGTGCAGCAACCGGTGCGCCGGCGCCCGCAATCCATTTCACGACGCCGACGATGGATGCGGCGGCGACGGTCGCCAGGAGGGCGACCCACACCACCGACGGAAGCACCCGCGACAGCGGAGCCCGACCGGCACCGGCCGCGATGTTCTTCGTCCAACCCTGGGCCAGGCTGCGCACACCATCCGGGTACATCCGGAACGACATCCTGTCACCCCCCAACCAGCACGACACCGGCAGGCCGGCCGATGCGAAGTTGGCGGCGAGCGCGATGTCCTCGACGACCTCGTTGCGAACGGCGAGGTGTCCGCCGACGCGACGATAGTCGGCAGCGCTCATCATCAGGCACGGCCCGAACGCAACCCGAACCGCCTTTGCGGCGAGCGGCGAGAAGGCGCCCGATCCCATCAGGGACACGACATTGAACACGGCGGACAACTCTTCGTAGGGCAACGTCGTTCGGTGGAACGGTTGCACCGAGACCAGACCACGATTCGTCACGTACGCCCGTTCCAAGGACGTGAGCGCATCGGGTGCCGGACACGTGTCGGCATCGAGGAACAACAACGTCGGCTGACCGGCTTGCGTTGCGCCGACATGACATGCCCAGTTCTTTCCCGTCCACCCTTCCGGCAGGGTCGGTGCTTCGACCACTCGCAGGCCGACAACGCCTGAGGCCCGAGCCACGACACTCGTCCCATCGGTGGAGTGATCGTCGACGACGATGATCTCGGCCGGGCGACGACTGCTTGCTGCGAGCGCGCCGAGCAGCGTCGGGAGTGAGTTCGCTTCGTCTCGGGCCGGCACGATCACCGAGATCGCCAACGGTTGGACGGCGATCTCGTGACCGGGCATCTCGTGAACGGGCGTGACTGCTTCCGACGGAGCGGCATCGACGAGACGCCGGGGACGTCCGACGGTGAACAGTGCCGCTGCGATGGCCACGATGGCAGCGACGATGATCATCGGGCCGGCAGTGACAGCACTCAGGTTCCGAGCAGCGCGACCCGGGTGACCAATGCGATCTTGCTCGCGGTGGGCACGCACACGCGCTGCCGGAAGACGTCGTAGTTCGCTTCCTCGATCTTGACGAGGATCCGCGAGTAGAGGTCGCGCGCCGCGGCGACACAACGTGCGCTCTTGACAGGGAGCATCTCGATGCCGACGTCGGCTGACCGATACAACTCGCGGCATCGGGCGATCTCGAATTGCATCAACCGGACCCAGCCGTCGTCGACGATGCGCCGATTCGGATCGACCCCGAACCTGTCGAGGTCTTCCTGCGGGATGTACACCCGACCACGGTCGAGGTCCTCGGCCACGTCGCGTAAGAAGTTCGTCAGCTGGAATGCATTGCCCAGATCTCGTGCGTGGGGGAGCGCGTCGGGTGACGTCGGCTCGAGGATCGGCAACATCATCTCGCCGATCACGGCGGCAGACCCATCCATGTAGACGAGTAGGTCGTTCCACGTCGCGTAGGAGCCGATGGTGAGATCCATCGACATCGATCGAAGGAAGCGCCGGAAGACCTCGGGATCGTGACCGAACGCGCGAACGGTGTGGACGACTGCCTTGAGCACGAGATCGTTCGAGTGACCGCTTTCCAAATCGGCGAAAAATCGGTCGCCGAAGTTCTGCAGGGCTGTGCAACGGTCAGCGGGTGACGCATCACCCATGTCGTCGACGATGTCGTCGGCATACCGACAGAAGGCATACAGCGCCCAGACGTGATGCCGTTTGACCGACGGCAACGCGTACGTGGCCCAGTAGTACGTGGTGCCGAACCGCTTGTTCAGCAACCGGCAGTGCGCGTACGACGCCTCGAGCGAGGGAGCCGTCCGGGTCGTTGCCGGGTTCGAGGACTGGGCGGAGGGCCTCATCGTCATCTCATCTCTGCGATCCGCGCAGCGGCCAGCTTGCCCGAAAGGAGCACCATCGGTACGCCGACTCCGGGCACGGTGCCTGACCCGGCGAACGCCAGCCCCGGAGCAAGTTTCTCGATGTTCGGTGGGCGGAACGGGCCGGTCTGGAAGAACCGGTGGGAGAGCGAGAACGGCGTGCCGCGCTCCATGCCCTGCGCCTCCCAATCCATTGGATCCACGAGATGTTCCACTTCGATGTCGGTGGGATATCCGTTGGCGTCGAGGATTCGCAGCAGCCGCTCGCGCGCTGGGCCGCGCTCGGTCCGCCAGTCGATCTGTCCGTCGAGATTCGGGACGGGTTCCAGCACATAGAGGACGTGGCGGTCGGGTGGCGCCATACCGGGCTCGTCCACCGTCGGGACCGTCACCAGGACCGACGGGTCGGCCATTCGTGTACCACGGTCGAGAAGGGCATCGAACGACCTCGACCACTCGCCACCGAAGTGGATGTTGTGGTGCGCCGCGTCTGGTGGCAGATCGCCGGCGACGCCGAGGTGCCACACCAGGGCCGACGGTGAGTAGTTCCCCGTTCGGGCTCGCCTGGGCATCGCCGTTCCGGGCAGCAACATCCTGTAGGCCACCGGGAGATCCGCCGTGCACACGATTCGCGACGTCTCGATCACATCGCCGCCCTCCAGCCGAACGCCACGAACCGCACCGCGTGTGCCATTGGCCAGCAGGATCCGTTCGACGCGTCGTCCGTATTCGAACTTCACTCCGGCACCAGCGGCGGCGGCAGCCAACGCCGTCGGCACTGCATTCATGCCGCCTTTCGCGGTGAACACTCCGCTGACCGAATCCATGTACGTGATGACCGCGTAGAGAGCCAGCGCCTGTTGGGGGGCGAGGCCCGCGTACAGCGCCTGGAAGGTGAAGATGCGGACCAGACGCTCGTCGTCGAAGAACGATTTGACCTTCGGCTCGAGCCGCCGAAACGCTCCGGACTTCAGCAGTCGGAGGCCCGCTCCCATCGGGTGCATCAACGACAGTGGCGAGTCGTAGTTGCGGTCGATGAAGTTGGGGAGTTCCAAGGCGTACAACTCGGCCAGCCAATCGCAGAAGCCGTCGAAGGCCTGTGCTTCGCGCTCACCGCAGACCGACCGGATCTCGTCCATCATCTCGGTCCGGCCGTACCGCAGTCGGAGCGCCGACCCGTCAGCGAAACAGGCCCGATAGAGCGGATCGATCCGCCGGATGTCGAGGACGCTGTCCATGTCCACATCGATCGCCCGGAAGCAGTCGGCGATCAGCTCTGGCATCGTCAACACGGTTGGACCCGTGTCGAACGTGTACCCGTCGATCGTCGCGATTCCCGCACGGCCGCCCGGTACGTCACCCGCTTCGATCACCGTCACATCGCGACCCATCCCCCGCAGGTGGCACGCCGCGGACAGGCCGGCGAGTCCTGCACCGATGACCACGACGCCGTTGCCGTCCACTCGACCTGCACCCATCTCAGGCCGCCCTGTGGGTGAGCGAGCGTGACAGTGTCGTCAATTGATTCGCGACCGCATCGGGCAGCTCGGCCAGGATTCGGTCCGCTTCGAGCAATTTGGCATCGATCAACGCCTCGATCGAGGCCAGTGCGCCTGACGCCTCGACGGCACGGCGACACGCCTCGACCTCGGTGCGACTCAGGTCGGCCCGGCCGAGGTAGGACCGCAGGATCGCTCGGTCCGCGGGTGCTGCGAGTTCGAGCGCACGCACCAAGAGCAAGCTGCCCTTGCCGGACGTCAGGTCTTCCGACGCGCCCTTCCCGGTGACTCGCGGGTTTCCGAACACACCCAGCACGTCGTCGCGTAGTTGAAAGGCGATGCCCACAGCATCGCCGAAGCCACGGAGGGCAGCGAGAATGGTGTCGTCCGCACCAGCAAGGGTTGCGCCGATCTCCAGCGGTCGGGTCACGGTGTAGCGACCGGACTTCAACAGCGCGACAGCCAGGGCCTGCTGGTCGCTGGCCGGAGCGCCGGCCAGACGGAGATCCATGTATTGACCGGCGATGACCTCGTTGCGCAGCGTGTTGAACACGGATCGGACGCGCATCGCGACCGGCGAGTTGCAGCCGATGCGGTCGAGCAGTTGATCCGCCCAGACGAACGCGAGATCGCCGGCCACCAGTGCGGCCGACGTACCGAACCACTGGCTGTCGCCGACGGCTGCCGACGAGGCGTGCAGTTCGGTGAATGCGATGTGCGCTGTTGCGTGGCCGCGGCGGGTCGCCGATCTGTCCATCACATCGTCGTGCAACAGGGCGAACGTGTGCAACATCTCCACGGCCGCAGCGATGGCGTCGAGGTCACCGCGCACGTCGGCGGAGAGTCCGTCGACCGGCGCGACCGCCTCGAATCCGCAGTAGACCAGGCATGGCCGGAGACGTTTCCCTCCGGCCCGGAACAACGCCCGGATCGGAGCGGCGAGCTCGATCGCCATCGGATCGAACTGGCCGAGCAGGTCCGACGCTGTCTCGATGAACTCTTCGATCAGATCATCGACGCTCGATCCCATCGCAACGAACGGGTCGTTCGAACCGACGTCCCGGCGGACCGGCGCTCGGTTCGGCCGATGGCGAACCCACGCCAGCGGATCGGCGGTGATCTGCGCGATTCGGGCGATCTGTGTACGAGACCAGGGGCTGAGACCCGATCCGGGGTCGGCGGCCCGACGCTGCAGTTCGCCCCACGTGACCCACTCGAGCGCGTCGGCCTCGTCCGGATCCATCACCGCGTCGTCCGAGACTTCGGCGATGAACACCGGACACAACTCGTGCTCGACCCGCCCGTTGTCCATCATCGCGCGATACGCGAAATCCGGAAGCACGACGCGCAGCCGGTCGGCGCACAGCTGTAGCTCGTCGTACAGGTGACGGCGCACGGCCAATTCGAGCGATTCGTCTGGGCGAGGGTGACCGCAGCAGGCATTGGTCCACACCCCCGGCCAGGTCTGCTTGGCCGCAGCGCGTCGGGTGATCAACAGCTGGCCATCGGACCGCACCACATAGCACGAGATGGCCAGGTGAAACGGTGTGTCCAGACCGTGGACAGCGCTCTTGCGGGCTCGACCGCTCGGCCGGCCGTGTCCGTCCAACAGCACGACGTCATCGTCCGGTGAGGTCCTCGAGCGGGGGCTCACTTCAACAGCGCTCGTCACGTTCGTCCCAACCCATCCGACATGCGCGCGCAGTACCCAGCTCGACGATGTCGTAGACCCGGTGTGACACACCACTCTCCGGCCCCCTCGCCGTCCGAACAGAAAGGTTTTCCGTCCCGACACGAACGCTTCCAGGTCCGAACATGAAGGCTGTGCGAACGCTGTGTTCGCCTGACGCCGAGCAGCGGATGGCGGTGCTAGAGAGTTGTCGATGAAGCCGATGACCGCCGGTGCTGCACCGCCGACTCCCGACGAGATCTTCCATCTCCGGCGATGCGCTGCCGGGCGGGAGACCGCTGACATCGCGATTCGGGGTGGCCACGTCGTCCACGTGCACACGGCCGAGATCCGCCTGGCAGACATGATCCTGCAAGGGCGACACATCGCCGCGATCGTCGATCCCGGCCGTCTGTCGGCCCGCCGCGATGTGGACGCGACGGGACTGTTCGTCGCGCCGACGTTCATCGATGCCCATTTCCATCCTGAGTACACGATGCTGCTGCCCGGCGAGACCGCTCGTCTCGTCGTGCCGCGCGGGACCACGACCCTGTTGTCCGATCCGGTGTGCATCGCCAACGTTCTCGGCTCGTTCGGCATGGACATGATCGGCGCCACAACGACCCCGCTCCGACTGTTCGCTCAGGTCACGCCCGACGTACCCCGCCGCGGACACGTCGGCATCGATGGAGCGCGGGTCGCCCAGGCAGAGATCCTCGAACGCGTCCAACGGGACTCCGCCGTCGGCCTCGGCGAATCGAACCCGTTCATGATGGACGAGGAGATGGCCGAAGCAATGTCGGTGACGATCGCAGCCGGCAAGCGAATCACCGGCCACACCGCACGGCTGAGTGACGAACCGCTGTGGGCATACGCAGCTGGCGGAGTGGGCGACGATCACAATGCGGCAACTCTGGACGAAGTGCTCGAACGGCTCCGACTCGGCATGATCGTCACGCTGCAGAGCGGGTCGATGACCGACTACTGCGAAGCCATCCTCGGTCATCCGGAACTGCTCGGACTCGTTGCGTCGCACATCGCGTTCTGCGCCGACGACAAACACGTCGAAGATCTCCACGATCAGGGGGCGATCGACCATCACGTCCGCTCGGCAGTGGCCCTCGGAGTTGCGCCGGCAACGGCGATCAGGATGGCTTCACTGAATGCGGCAAGTCACTTCCGGATCGACCATCTCATCGGATCGCTGACGCCGAGCCGCCTCGCCGATTTCCAACTGTTGCCGAACCTGACCAGCTTCCGTCCGATTTCCGTGTGGGTCGACGGTACCGAGGTCGCCCGCGACGGGGTTGCGCTCTTCGAGAACACCGACCCCGTACCGCGCGCGGCGCTCGGCACGATCCACCTCGGTGCTCGGCCCGACATCGCGGTCCGAGCCGAGTCGCATCCGGACGGCACTGCATGGGTTCAGGCAATGGAGATGTACGACGGCTACTACAAGCGCGCCTTCCACGTACGGCTCGATGTCGTCGACGGCGCGGTCCAACCTGATCCGACCAACGACATCGCCAAGATCTGCATCGTCGACCGACATCACTCGACCGGCACAGCCGGAGTCGGATTCGTGCGCGGTTTCGGCCTCCGCACCGGTGCGATTGCTGCGTCCACCAACTGCGACAACCAGAACATCGTGGTGATCGGCACATCGGACTCGGACATCCACGCT
>JAYTRT010000086.1:0-2278 GCA_043746045.1 Actinomycetota bacterium
GTCGACCGTGGCCGGTCGACCGGGACATTGCCGCGTTAGTCTGATCGACGAAGGGGAGTAGCCCTCCTATCAGTCGATCGACATGCTGGCGGATGACGCCCGGTCGGCTGGGTCTGATTCGTCAGGCGGGCGAGACCTTCGACGTAGGTGCAACACGTTTGCGCCGAGTCGAAGGTGCATACCTGCCACTTCTCCTCCGGTGCTGTATCCCGAGGAGAACACATGATCCTGACCGCATTTCTCGTGAGCTTCGGAGTCATCTTCGTTGCCGAACTGGGCGACAAGAGCCAACTGATGGCACTGGCCTTCGCTACCCGGTATCCAGTGGTGCCAGTGATGATCGGCATCTCGGTAGCCACCGCAGTGGTGCACGGCGTGTCGGTATTCATCGGCGCGGCCCTCGGCGCAGCCATCCCGACCCGCCCGATCACGCTCGTCGCGGGAATCGCGTTCATCGCCTTCGGGCTCTGGACCCTGCGCGGCGACACGCTGACCGCCGACGACGAACAGCGCGCCGCTCGCCCCGCACGCAACACCGTCCTCGCTGTCGGCGGCGTCTTCTTCCTGGCTGAGCTCGGCGACAAGACGATGCTGGCAACGATCACCCTGGCCACCAACCACGGCCTGTTCGGAACGTGGCTCGGCTCCACCGTCGGGATGGTCGTCGCCGACGGACTGGCCATCGTGGTCGGGCGCCAACTCGGCGCGCGGATACCGCAACGGGCGATCAAGATCGGCGCGTCGATGCTGTTCTTCCTGTTCGGTGGATGGCTGATCGTCGACTCGATCTGATCCGGCCGAGGGTTTCTGAACCGGTCACATCCTGACCGGTTTGGACGCGGATGATGTCCGCATGACATCACACGCCAACATCATCGAAGCGGTCAGCCTGACCAAGCGCTTCGGCTCGGCCAAACATCCGGTGCAGGCGTTGGCCGGATTGGATCTCACCGCTCGTGCCGGTCACGTCACTGCGGTCCTCGGACCGAACGGCGCCGGCAAGAGCACGCTCGTCAGGGCCGTCGCCACCCTGCTCCGGCCAGACGGCGGTCGGCTGATCGTCGGCGGCGTCGACGTCGCAACCCATCCGGAGCAGGTACGGAGGATGATCGGGTTGGCGGGACAGCACGCCGCCGTGGAGCCCGCAATGACCGGACGGGAAAACCTGGTGATGGTCGCTCGGCTGTTCGGCCACTCCCGCGGCGGCGCTGCTTCGGCGGCAGCATCGGTGCTGGCCCAACTCGGACTCGAGGACGCAGGCGACCGTCTCGTACGCGGCTACTCGGGTGGGATGCGCCGCCGCCTCGACCTCGGCGCGAGCTTGGTCGGAGCACCCCGCCTGTTGTTGCTCGACGAGCCGACGACCGGGCTCGACCCTCGGAGTCGGATCGACCTGTGGGAGGCCATCCGGCAATTGGTGCAGGGCGGCACTGACGTGCTGCTGACGACCCAATATCCTCGAAGAAGCCGATCAACTCGCCGACCAGATCACGATCGTCGACCATGGTCGGGCGATCGCAACGGGCAGCCCAGAGCAGCTGAAGAGCATGGCCGGCCTCGACCTGGTCGAGGTGCGGGTCCGCCGGGCCGATGACATCGCCGTGGCTCACGAGGTACTGGCCACAACGGGCCGTGAATCCGTGCGGGTGGACCGAGCGACTCGCAAGCTGGCCGTCACGGTCGCCGACAGTTCAGCGCTCGGCGAGACCGTGCGCGCCTTGGCCGACCGAGGCATCGACATCGAGGACATCGGCCTACGCCGGCCAACCCTCGACGAGGTCTTCCTGACGCTCACGGGCAATGCACCCGAATCCACCGAGCCGGCCGCGGCCTGATCACCCCATTCACGTCCATCACTCGTATCAATCGAAGGAACCCATCATGACAACCACCACGTTCTCCTCGACCACGCCGAACTCGTCCACGCTCAGCGGCGCCGATCAGTCAACCACGGCACCGCGACCCGAGCGGAGCGACATGCGCACCACCACGGCGGCGGCCGCATTGACTGTCGCCGGCCGAACGCTCCGCAAGTTCTGGCGAACGCCGCAGCTGATCGTCGTCGGCGCATTGACCTCGGCGATGTTCATCCTCATCTTCCGCTACGTCTTCGGCGGAGCGGTGAACACCGGGCGCATCGCCTATGCCGACTTCCTGATCCCGGCGATGGCAGTCAGTAGCGGCCTGTTCGCGAGCGGAGCCGTCGGGGTCGCCGACGACATCGAGGACATCGGCCTACGCCGGCCAACCCTCGACGAGGTCTTCCTGACGCTCACGG
>JAYTRT010000087.1:0-2274 GCA_043746045.1 Actinomycetota bacterium
TCGACATCGTTGCCGCGTGACAGCACCTGATGGACGATGACGGTGTTCCGAGCCGTCACAGACGACGCAAATGCGTTGACGACAAGCAGAATCCGCAAGCACATGACGGTACCAGAGGCCTCTCGACGCACGATCCCGCAGGCCCTCGCATTCTTGGCGGCAGATCAGACCGATTCGGTCCGTTCGCGCGCCAAGATCCGTGCTCGAGCGTTGGTCAGCGCGAGGGCAAGGTCTGCCAGTACCTCGGCCGGGCGGCGCAGGTCGGCCCACCACACGTCGACGATGTCCCACCCGAGTGCCCGGAGCGCGCGCTTGCGTCGCAGGTCACGGAGTTGCGCAGCGGGTGAGCCGTGCCATTCCCAACTCTGACACTCGACGCCGACCATCAGTTCCACGCAGGCGAGGTCGAGCTCCGCCAAGGGTCGCCCTTGCGCATCATGCACCGGCCACTCGTCGACGAGGCGAATGCCATGACGCGCGAACACGTCCTTGGCCACGCGCTGGAACCAACTGCGCGGCAGCCGTCGGTCGATGCGGTCCGCCAACAGGTCGAGCATCTCACTCGGTCCGCTCACGCCCCGATTTCGCCAGCCCTCGAAGAACTCGCGGAGGAGCGTCGGGTCGAAGCCACCCCGGAGTACGCCGTCGAGAGCCTTCGCCGCCGAGTGGCCTCCAGCAGCGAGATGGATCAGCGTGAGCGGCACGCCCATGACGGGAATGCCATCGATGATCTCGATCTGGCCGTCGCTCAGTCGGCTCATGCTCGTGTAGCGAACTCCGGGTACGGCCGCACCGCGAGCCGGTCGGGGTATCGCGATCTTGACGCCGTCGAACGAACCGAATCCGTCGAACCCGTGGAGCCGTGCAGCTGACCGACCACACGCTGCGGCCCCCCGCACGGCGAGGACCGCCACCATGACGCGTTGTTTCCATGTCGCAGGTGCCCCGGACGCGCCGACAACGCCTGCGCAGTGCCGGGTCCAGGTACCGGCGGCGATCAACGACTTCTGTTGGCGCAGGCTCACACCACAGGCGCGAATCTGGTGGTCGGCGCCGACGCCGTGCTGGTCGGCGAAGATGAACGCGCACGATTGCATCGGCGAAGGTGTCTGCACACTTCACTGAGTGCTTCGAGTTCGGCGAAACGGAAAACCTGGCGCGTGAGCGGACCGAATCGGTCTGATCTGGCGGCCCGTTCAGCACGGCATCGGTCACATCGGTGACACATTGGTTGAGCTGGTTGGGAACAGAGTTAACCCATCGGTAACAATGGGTTCCATGAACGTCATTGTGTGCGTCAAGCAGATCCCGGATCCGGCCGCGCCGGGTGCGTTGGATCCCTCCACCAACACGCTGAAGCGTGACGGCAAGCTCATCCTCGACGAGTCCGACAGCTACGGCGTGGAAATGGCGCTGCAGCTCGTCGACAAGGCGGGCGGCGGCGAGGTCAGTCTGGTCTCGATGGCGCCGAACGGCGAGGTGTCGGGCTTGCGCACGGCATTGGCGATGGGCGCAGCCAAGGGCGTGCTCGTCAGCGATCCGGCCCTGCGCGGTTCCGATGCGTTGACGACGGCCAAAGTGCTCGCCGCTGCGATCCAGCGGATCGGCGGCTTCGACCTCGTCATTGCCGCCACCGAGTCGAGTGATGGCTACACGGGCACCGTCCCGGAGATGGTGGCCGAAGTGCTCGGCCTTCCGTCGGTCACGTTCGCGAAGTCGTTGACGATCACCGATGGCAAGCTCGACGCGCAGCGGCAGACCGAAGAGGGTTACGACGACGTGACCTGCCCGCTGCCCGCCGTCGTCAGCGTGACCGCCGGTGTGGTCGAGCCCCGCTACCCGAGTTTCAAGGGCATCATGGCCGCCAAGTCGAAGCCGGTCGACACGGTCACCGCCGCTGACCTCGGCGTCACGCCGGTCGGCTGGGACGGTGCCGGCCAGAAGATCAGCAACGTCGGTCAGGCCGAAGCTCGCGCCGCCGGCTCCATCATCGAAGACGACGGCGAAGGCTTCGCCAAGATCGTCGCTTATCTCGAAAACCTGAAAGTGATCTGAGGCGCATCATGAAGATCTGGGTCTTTGCACAAGAAGCAGCCGGCGCACCCACAACGGGCACGCTCGAACTCCTCACCAAGGCGCGCAGTCTCGGCGACGTCATCGCGTTCGTCGGTGGCGACGGCGCGACGCTGGCGGCATCGCTGGGCGAATACGGCGCAACGAAGGTGTACGCAACCGGCGACCTGGCCGGCAAGCTGCCCGGGGTTGCCGTGTCCG
>JAYTRT010000088.1:0-7214 GCA_043746045.1 Actinomycetota bacterium
GAGGCGTCCGAGTCGGTCGGTTCGGGTCGGTTACCCTGATGCCATGGCTGATGCGTCTTCATCGGGTTCGGGTTCGGGTGCTGGCGGTTCCGGTCTTCCGGGTCTCGGTGACGTGTTCGCGATGTTCGGTGCATCGAACGTGTTCAACGGTGTCGGGAAGACGATCGAACAGTTCAAGCGCGGAGTGACCGACTTTCTCGTCGCCGTCGAGACGTTCAACGAAACGATGCAGACGTTGAACGGAGTCGCCACTCGGGTCAGCGCACTGCTCGACGAGGTCGAAGAACCAGTGCGCGCGTTCATGCCACAGATGACGCGCAGCATCAAGGCTGCCGACACGATGATCAATCAGATCAGCGGTCCGATCGAGAAGGTCGCGCCCGGCCTCAGCCGACTCGCGGACACACTGTCGTCGCCGGTCTTTGCATCGATGCCGGATGACATCGCCCGATTCCTGGAGACGATCGGCGATGTCGCCCGACGGCTTCAGCCGTTGTCGCAGATGGCCGAGTCAGCCGGCAGCATGTTCGGTCTGCGCTCATTGGGTGACGCCCTGCGCAACGGCGGGCGGCCGACACCTGAACCTGCGCCGCCCGCACCGGCCCCCGGCGCGACTGCGACCGCGAAGAAGGCACCGAGACCATCGCGGCCCGTCACACCGAAGCCCGTCACACCGAAACGAGCCGCACCAAAACGGTGACGAAGGCGCCGACGGGAACTATTTCCGCTTGGCGACGAATGGGGTCGGCACGATGTTTCCGTCGAGCAGTGACCCGCGAACGTCGACCTGCACGACCGTGCCGACCTCGGTCCGCGGCGGCAGAAACGCCAGACCGATCCCGTGGCCGAGGACGGGCGAAAAGTTGCCGCTCGTCAATTCGCCGACCCGGTTCCCGTCGATCAGTACGTCGCATCCCTCCCGTGGCGGGCGTCGGCCGGCTGTGGCGACTCCGACGAGGTGTCGCGGCACACCTCGCGCTTGTTCCACCTCGAGCGCTGCTCGACCGCGGAAGTCGCCCTTGGTCCAGGCGACGACCCAGCCGAGACCAGCTTGCAGTGGGGTGATGCCGGGCCCGAGTTCGTGGCCGTGGAGCGGCAGCGCCGCTTCGAGCCGCAGTGTGTCACGAGCGCCGAGTCCGGCCGGGACGATTCCAGCAGCAACGATCGAGTTCCAGAACTCGGGCGCAGCGTCGGCAGGTACTGCGATCTCGACGCCGTCCTCGCCCGTGTACCCGGTTCCAGCGACGACGCACGGAACACCGTTCCAATCGAGCCGTTCGACACGGAACCGCCCTACCTGCGACGCGGCAGGAAACAGCGTGGCCAACTGCAACCTGGCTGTCGGACCCTGCACGGCGATGACTGCTCGGCCGAAGGTGGTTTCCTGGCCGCCGATCGCGTGAAGGACACGGTCGGTGTTCGATGCGTTCGGCATCACGTCGAAGGTCTCTTCGTCGACCCACCAGACGATGATGTCGTCGAGCACGCTGCCGTCGTCCTCGTCGAGCAGGTGGGTGTACTGCGCCCGACCTGGCGTCACCTTCGCGAGATCGTTGGTGAGCGCCCACTGCAGTCTTTCGAACGCGTCGGGACCGGTGACCTGCACCGTCCCGAGATGGGAGACATCGAACGCGACCGCCCCGGCCCGGCAGGCGAGATGCTCCTCGATCGTGCCCGTCGGATACGACAACGGCATGTCCCATCCACCGAACGGGACCATCTTCGCACCGAGCGCGCGATGCTCGGCATCCAGCGGCGAGACAGAAATCTCGTCGCTCATGATCAGACGGCGACGTGAACGGCGCGGTCGATCACGATGGCAGTGGTATCCGCCGCAACGGCCGCAGCAATCGTGTCCAGCTGCAGATCGACCTCCTGCTTGACGGCGGCGACGGCAAGCACACTCAGGACGCCCTGACCCTTCTTGAGCACGTCGATCAACTCGTCGCCGTCGCACAGGACCACACTGCTGCCACTGATCACGATGTGGGCCGAGGCGATGTCCGAAGCCACGTGCTCGCGAAGGTAGTTGAACACCTCGCGGACCGCCTCCAGCTTGATGCCCGCATCGAGGAGGTTCTTGATCACACGAAGTTCGAGCAGGTCCTGGTAGGAGTACTCACGACGACTGCCGCTGCCGGTCGCGTCGCCGAGCGACGGCCGAACGAGACCGGTGCGGGTCCAGTAGTCGAGCTGACGATAGGTGATACCGACGATGCTCGCCGTCTTCGAACCGCTGTAACCCGAAACACCCACGACTGCCTCCACCGATGCACTGATGACACGCACGTAGTTACGCCCGTGTAAGGGAGATCACCCTACGCTCGCCCGCGCGCGCCGTCAAGGGGCGGAGAAGTCGTCCGGGTTGATGCTGTCGATGAAGTCGCGGAATTCGTCGAGGATCGATTCCTCGGCGTCGTCGTCCTCGAGCACGGCGGCTGTCGCGGCGTCCTGTCCGACGGCGTCCAAGAGCTCCTCGGTGGCGAAGATGTTCGCACCGGCACGCACAGCGAGAGCGAGGGCATCCGACGGACGGCTGGACACCGTGCGCATCCCGTTCGGCGTCTGCAGATAGAGCTCGGCATAGTAGGTGTGCTCGCGGATCTCGGTGATCAGGACACGGTCCAAGGTGACCCCGGCGACGCCGAGTACATCGATGAACAGGTCGTGTGTCATCGGGCGTGGGGAAACAACGCCCTCGAGCGCGAAATGGATCGCCGATGCTTCCGGTGTGCCGATCATGATCGGCAGAACGCGTTTGCGACCCTCCTGCTCGCGCAGCACGAGCACGGGCGTGTTGTCGGGCACTTCGACCCGGACACCGACCAACTCCATCGCTACGTCCACATCGGCGATCGTACCCGATGGGAGAGCGCTGTCGTCAGACGCCGTCGAAGTGGTGTCGCAGGGCCGCGTCGACGAGTGCTTGACGGAGGCGACCACCGAGGCCGGAGAGATCGGTCAACGTGTCCAGCGCAGCGTGTCGCGACGCAGGATTCCGCTGGCGGAGCAGCGGCATGATGCGCTGCTCGAACAGGGCGGACTCACGATCTGCGCTCTGTTTCCACGATCGGAGGTGGCGAGCATCGATCCCGTTGGCCAGAAATCGTCCCGCCACCGTCGCGATCTCGAGTGCATCTGCCGAATACGTGGCGTCGCGACCAGTTCCCTTGGCACCGATCAGCCCATACGACTCGAGCTCGTCCAATTGACCGAGCGTGATGTGTGCTGCCGCACAGAACTCCTCACGGTTGTACGGCATCTTCGAGGTGCGCTCGATCACGACTCCGGGCCCGGGTTTGCCTGCGCCGATTCCGCCCACGACAGAACTCGTCGGCGGGTCGTCCGCCACAAAACTCTCAGCAGGAGAGCTCTTGGCCGCAGAGTTCTTGGCTGCAGAGTCCTTCGGTGCAGAGTCCTTCGGTGCAGAGTCCTTCGCCACAGAGTCCTTCGCCACAGATTCCTTCGCCACAGATTCCTTGGCTGATTCCTTGGCTGCAGAGTCCTTGGCTGCAGAGTCCTTCGCCGAAGAGTTATCGGACGCCGAATCGTCTGCGAAAGAATCGTTCGACGGCATCCCAGCAAGGTGAAGTGGCGTCGCCGGGTCACCGCCGCTCGCCGCGAACGCAGCAGGATGGGTGGTCGGATGAGTGGTCGGATGGGAACCGGTCGGATGGGAACCGGTCGGAACGCTCGTCGGACTGCCGGTCAGCGGGCCGACGGGCGTGCGCTTCTGCGGCACCAGCGGCGTGATGGGCATCGACATCGTGATCGGCACCGACGCGGTGATCGGTGGCGGCACCGACGATGTCGGGCTGTTCTGCGATCCCGGAATCAGTGCTCGACCGTCGGCCCACTCGGGGCCGCCGTCGGTTCGACGAAAGACACTGTCGCGCGGATCATGAGTCGTGGCGACCTGCGACGTCTCGACCACGTGCGCACGGTTCGATTGGGCTGTGTTCGATCGGGCTGTGTTCGATCCCGACGTCACGCTCGATGCGCCGTTGCGGACCTCGACGTTGCGGATACCCCGCGGCGGAGTCCGGCCTCCGGTCGGATCTCCTTCGAGCGAACCGGATTCGATGCGGTCGCGGATGACCTTGAGCGGCAGGAAGTTCTCCCGCTGCTCGTGCAGGATCGCGCGCAGCAGATCGACGTCGTGATCGTAGAACTTGCGATAGCCGGATGGAGTGCGCTCGGGCTCGATCAGACCCTGGCTCTCGAGGAAACGGATCTTCGAGATCGTGACATCCGGAAAGTCCTCCAGGAGCAGGCCGAGGACCTCGCCGATCGACAGGTATTGGCCGTCCGACACTCCTACTGAGCCCTCTCGAAGAAGACCAGCCGGAACTTGCCGACCTGTAGCTCATCGCCTTGACGAAGAGGCGCCTCGTCGATCCGTTCCTGATTCACGTACGTGCCGTTCAACGACCCTGCGTCGCGGGCGATGAAGCCGCTTGCCGTGCGTTCGACGTCGGCATGTCGACGCGACACCGTGATGTCGTCGAGCATGATCTCGCTGTCCGGATGCCGACCGAGACGCGTCAGCGGATCGGAGAGCACGAACGTATCGCCCGCCTGCGCACCACTGCGCACGATCAGGACACCACCCTCGGCCGGCAGGTGACTGAGGTCGACCTGCACATCGTCGGCGGGCGCCTCCAAGAGGGGATCGACCTTGGCGATCGAGATCGTGTGGTCGGCGTTGAGGTCGAGCGCCGTCCCGCAGGCCGAGCAGAACAACGATTCAGGTGGGTTGCGATGACCGCAACGATTACAGAAGACGTATGCCACGAAGAGCTCCCTACCCCTCGGTCAATGTGCGATACCCGGCGGCATCGAGCAACTGATCGAGTTCGTCGGTGGCTGATGGAGCGATCTCGCACAACCATCCGTCGCCGTACGGATCCGAGTTGAGCACGGACGGGTCGCTGTTCAGCGCCTCGTTGACCGCGGTCACGGTTCCGGAAACCGGGGCGTACACATCGGAGACCGACTTCGTGCTCTCCACCTCGCTGAAGCTGTCCCCCGCGCCGACCACGGTGCCGACGGACGGGATCTGGACGAATACGACATCACCCAGTGCATCCTGGGCATAGTCCGTGATACCGATCCTGACGCCCCCACCCACTCGCTGAATCCACTCGTGATCGGATGAGTAGAGCAGATCGCCGGGCACGTTCACGGTGCTTACGGTAGCCAACTCGCGACCCCGCGCGTAACAGATCCGACGATTTGACCTCAGGTGGAGACTGAGGCCGAAATCAGCGGCACCACCGTGCTGGTCAGCGCAGCAGTTGTCGAATGCGACGCGAATATTCCTGTGCAAGTTTGCGCGCCTCGGAGTCGGTCGATGCCTCGGCCCAGACATGCGTGACGGGCTCTTCCGGATCCGGGAGGGCGAGCACCCAGCCGTCGGCGTGGACGACTTTGACGCCGTCGATCAGGACGACGTCCCGCCCGCCCATCTCGACGAGTGTGCGCATGACCAGGCCCTTCTGTTCCCACGGGGTGATCACCGTTTCGTGGGTCAGGTGCACCTTGGGGAGCGCGTCGACGACCTCTGCCAGAGACCGGTCGTGGCGGGCCAGGAGGTCCATCATCTTCAGCAGCGCACCGGCTGCGTCGAATGCGGGCAGGAAACCGGGAAGGATGTAACCGCCGGCGCCGTCGGACGCGAATCCGACGGCTGGTTCGTTCGTTGCGCTCATCAACGCAGCGATCGAGATCTTCGTGTGGATGACATCCACACCGTGCGCTTTGGCGATGTTCGTGGCCTGCTGGGTGACGCTGACGGGCACCGCGATCGTGTCGCCGAGCAGATGATCGCAGACGAGATCGATGAAGGCCAGCATCGCGTCGGTGTGATTGAGGACGCGACCCTCGTTGTCGATCAACGTCAACCGCTCGCCGTCGGCGTCGAGGATCGCCCCGAGATGGGCGCCCGATGCGCGGACCAGGCCAGCGACACGTTCCGCCGCAGCGATTGCGTTGAAGTTCACCCGCGCCGACGTGGACACGTACGGGTTGACAGCCAACACATCGGCCCCGAGCTTGCCGAGCAGGGTCGGCATCACGAGCGACGTTGCACCGAAGCTGTAGTCGACGACGAGTTTGAACTTGTGATCGCGGATCGCCTGCCCCTCGACCGTTGCCTCGAGCGCAACGGTGTACTCCTCCAGAGCACGCGGCGGGATCTGGATGTCACCGACTTCCTCGGCCAGAACCCTGCGGAAGTCCTCGCGCTGGAACAAACGCTCGATCTTGCGTTGGCCGTCCTCGCTGATGTCCAATCCGGTGGCGTCGAAGAACCGCACCATCACCCGCGATGGGTCGTCGTTGTGCAGACGGACGGTGATACCAGCGAAGACTCGCGGTGAGCGGGTCACGAAGCGAGTCACGGGAACGCTGGCGTTCTCGAGGTCGAGCACATCGACGCCTGCGGCGTTGAGCCCGGCCATCATCGCCCGCTTCAACATCCGTGCAGCACGACTGGAGTCCCTGGACGTGACCACCGTGGTGCCCTTCTTCAGCGATGTGCCGTGGGCCATCGCGAGCTTCACCGCGAGTTCTGGCGTGACGTCGACGTTGGCCAGACCAGTGACGCCGTCGCGCCCGAAAAGACTGCGTGAGCCCTTGCTCTCCCAGACAATGCTGGTGTTGACGACTGCGCCGTCTTCGACGGTCTTGAACGGATAGACCTTGACATCGCCGGACAGGACTGCCCCATTGCCGACGAACACCGAGTCGCCGAGCACGACGCCCTCGTCGATGCGAACGTTCGACCGAATGCTGCAGCCACGACCGATGATGGCGCCGCGCAGGCGGGCTCCCCCACCGACATAGACGTTGTCGTGCACCACCGAGCGCTCGATGTGCACGTCCGACAGCAGCCGCACGTTCGAGCCGAGCACGGTGTACTCGCCGAGATGGCATCCAGCCTCGACCTTGCAGCCGGGCCCGATGACCGCCGGGCCGGTGATGCTCGCGTCCGGCGACACCTCGGCCCCCTCACCGAGCCAGATACCGTCGTTGACGCGGAACCCGGGGATGTCCACGTGGACCTTCTGATCGAGCACGTCCTTGTGTGAGCCGAGATACGCCTCGAGCGTCCCGACGTCTTCCCAGTAACCCTCGGCGATCGCGCCGTACAACGGGCGACCATCGGCCAGCAGAGCCGGGAAGACCTCGCTACTGAAATCGACCGAACGCCC
>JAYTRT010000089.1:0-2270 GCA_043746045.1 Actinomycetota bacterium
CCCCGATGCATTTCGACGATGGGAGCGGCGGTGGCGTCGGTACAACTGACTGCTGAGCCGCAGAGCGTTCGCCAGGCTCGGTCATTCGTGACCCGGGAGATGAGCGCAGCCGGAGTGAGTTCCAGCCTCGCTCTGCTGCTCACCAGCGAGCTCGCTTCGAACGTCGTCCAGCACGCGAAGACGTCGTTCGAGTTGGTGGTCGTCGTCACCGAACGTGTCGTGCACGTCGAACTGCACGACGGCAAGTCGATCGATTCCGCCTTTCGTGAACTGGTCGAGCAGCACCCCGGCGCCCCGTCAGCCCACGTGATCAGTGGGCGCGGATTGATGTTGATGACGACCGGCGCGATCTCGTGCGGTCTGATCGACAAGGGTGCGCACGGTAAGGCCGTTTGGTTCGACGTCCCGACGGATCACGACGACGACTGAGCTGAGGCGCTGTGTCGTCGTCGTGACCGGCAGGGTGTCAGGAGTTCGGTCAGATCTTGGCGAGGATCAGATCGTGGCGCGGATCAGATCGTGGCGCGGATCAGACCCTCGCGCTGGTCAGACGAGGAACCCGATGCGGTCGATGACAACGTGGGTCACGTTCGACGCGCGCACCACGATCTTGCCGGTTGCGTCGACCTGTGTGATGACGCCATTGGCGATGTCGGTGTTGGTCGCGCTCCAGTTGATGCTCGAGTTGCCCGGGTAGGTGATGCCGTTGGCGAACACGGCGACGAAACCGGCTGTGCCCGTCTGTGTGACCGTCAGGTTGATGATCGCTGTGCGTGCGCCCACGAACCCGAGGTCGACAACGCGCTCTTCGTTGATCGCGAACTTGGTCGTCGTCCGCGAGTCGAACACTCGAGGGGTCGTTCCGGTGAAGGGGATGAACGTCTGCGTCGGCAGGCGGTAACCGATGTAGGCGTTGTAGACGGAAGAGCCAGGAGCCACGAAAAATGCGAGCAGGTAGCTGTAGTTGGCCTCGATCGAGATCGGTGTCTTGAACGTGATGGTCGACGCGGTCGCGCCGCTGGGGCTGGCGGGGAGATTGCCGGTGGTCGGCAGGAGCGGGGTGCTGATGTCAGTCGGCGCCGGCGTCGGGCTCGTTTGGCTCACCGGCCGACGGAGGATCTGCAGGTTCGGCTGCTGTTGGTAACCGACATCGATCGTGTTGATCGTGGTGCCGACCGGGAACGTCAGCGGATAGTAGATGAAGCCGCCGGTGGCGCCGGTGTTTCCGGTGCCGGTCGAGTCCTGGTAGTAACGCTCTAGATACGTCGACGTGATGAAGGCTTGCGCGTCGATCCCGATGTAGCTGAGACCGGACGTGGGTGCGGTGACGACCTCGGGCCGGGTCGACGACTGTGGGCGGGACTGAGCCAGGGCCGACGCGCGGCGGGTGGACACCGCGAGTGCGTCGGTCGAGAGCAGGCCGGCGCCAGCAACCGCACCAGCGGCGGCTCCGAGTCCGAGCAGCATGCCGCGACGAGACATTCCGTCAGTGGTGGAATCTGGCATTTCTGTTACTTCGTTGTCGAGTGAATCGTTCATTGATTCGCCTTTCCAATTGAGGTGAGGTGATGTTAACCACGGGGCCGCGGGCCTTGGGGGGCACCCTCGCGGGCTGAGCCGCCGTGGTACACAGATGCGTCGTACACTCCCTAGATGCGCAGAATGCGATGGACGATGGGGTGCCTGGCAGTGACGGCGGCAGCACTCGCCGCATGCGCCAGCGACAACACGGCTCGAACGGCGGCCCCGCCGGCGCCGAGCACCGCTGCCGCCACCGTTCCTGCGTTGTCGACCAAATCGGCGGCGCCGACCACGATCGCGCCGATCACGATCGCGCCGATCACGATCGCGCCGACCACGATCGCGCCGACCACGATCGCGCCGACCACGATCGCGCCGACCACGATCGCGCCGACCACGGGTCCTGCGGCGACCGATGCGGTTCCGAAGGCGGTCGAAGTGTCAACGCACGCGACGGTCGCTGATCGACCGCTCGCCGCTGGCGCGACTCGGATGCATTTCGAAATCGGGCCGATCGACATCCAGCCCGGTCAGAACAACATCTCGTACAGTCGCGGCCAGATCCCGAAGCCGTCCGTCGACGGCTTCATCGTGCGCATCGCGCCCAACCTGCGCTTCGCCGACGGGAGCATTCCCGGTGTCGATGTCGTGCATCTGCACCATGGCGTCTGGCTCAACGCTTCTGCCCCTGATGCGACGAACCCCGGCCTCCCCGAACGCTTCTTCGCGGCCGGCGAGGAGAAGACCAC
>JAYTRT010000090.1:0-2268 GCA_043746045.1 Actinomycetota bacterium
GGAACCGGGACACGAGGCTGACGACTGGGGAGCAGGGCCGAGTTGATCGAACGTGGTGACGGCGCTTGGTTGATCGCGGTAGAGGCCGACGACGACGTCGATGCTCGACGAGTTGTCCTCGACGTTCGCAGCGAACTTGGTGACCGTGGCAGCGCGACAATCGGGTCGGCGCCGAGTACGGCCGTCTGGAAGATGGGCGTCTGTGAGCGACCTCCGTGCGACCGGGTGCGGTTCGAAGCGCTTTCGCATTGCGATGGCGCCCTCGATTGCTGCGTTGTTCGTTTGTGATTGCCGATGTTGCGCACACGCCACCGCTGGCCGGAGGAGTGCTATAGCAACGTTCCGGGCGAGCTCGTGATCGTTGCTGGATGCGTTTGTTGCGGCCGGTCAGTCGAGAGACATCGACTCGATATCCGGCCACTCACGGCAGCTCTGTTGTGCTTTGTGCGAACCGGCTCGGGTGAGGCGAGACCGACATCGCCGCGTTGGCATACATGATTTCACTGATTCGCCGGTGACGCAGCCGGTTTACGGTCGGTAGTACGACCAGAGCGGTCACGCGGGTCTCGAAACCACGGCGTGGCCCTTTCGAAAGGACCGATCATGTCTCGACTTCGCCTTGGAGCGGCCAGCCTGGCGTCGGTCGCCGTGCTGCTGGCCGGCTGTGCCTCGAACAGCACCAAACCCCTCACCGGCCCAACGCACACAACAGCCAACGCCCCAAGCACGACAGCGTCAGCCGACGGCAACGCCACCACGACGACAGTCGCCGCCGGCCCAGCGTCCACGACGGTCAACGGGGATACCATTACGACGGCAGTCGCCGACGGCCCAGCGTCCACCACGGCCAACGGGGATACCAACGCGACGGCAGCCGCCGACGGCGGCGCCGAAGTCACCACACAGGAAACCGCGCCGGCCAGCGGCGACGCCTTCCCTGGCCTCAGCGGACAGTGCAAAGCGAAGTACGCGAACTATCTTGCCAAGGTCAGTCAGCTTGCTTCGGGACCGGAGACATACAAGGAATTGGGGCCTCTGCTCAACGAGCTGCTTGCCGGCGCCCCGGCTGACGTACAAGCGGCCGCAAAGCCGGTTCTCGATGCCTTCGCCAAGTTTGCGGCAATCATCGACAAGTACAACGGTGACATCGTGAAAGCCAGCCAGGACCCCGACTTCGCGATGATCGAAACATCGTTGTCGAGCGCCGATACGCAGGCAGCCGGCAAGAAAGTCGAAGATTGGCTGAAGTCGACCTGCGGCGGCTGACCAATGCCCACCAACTTCTGACTGTCAACTGCGTGGCTACCGTCGGCACTACCGGAGTAGACAAGAACGAGCCGTTCTGGTTCACCGTGAACTGACGGGTCATCGGTCCGCGCAAGTGCGTGCTTCCGGGTGGGCTGCGGTCCGGATCGCCGGCAGAATTGCCGGAGTCCGGTCAACGTCCGCTGTTGACACTGTCGATCCCTCGAAGCGACTACATGCTTTCCTTGATGCGGACACAGACGGAAGACACTTATGGTGCCGTCATGACGCACATCGAGAAACCGGATTGTGACTCACCCGACGGCCATGTGTTGCAAAACGATGCCAAGCACCTGCATGCCGAAGAGAATCCCGCAATGACCAAAACGTCTGTGGACAGCGCGCCCGACGCCGTTCGCGCCGTGTGCGTAGTCGATGTGATCATTGTGGGGACGCAACGTTGTTCGACACCCCAATCGATGCCTGCGGCGACGGTCCTCGTTGGATGGAGTCGGTGATGTTGACGCTGCGTCGGTGTTCGCCGATCTTGATCGTTGTTGTGTTGGCGGCGGCTGTGACCGCGTGCTCGTCGAGCGCGTCGACGTCATCGAACGCGTCGTTGCCTGAGTCGGCGACGACGACCGCAACGACGTCGAGCGGCTCTGAGCCGCCTCTAGCGTCGACGACTGTCACAACACCGGCTCCGGCAACCGGACTGGATGTGTCGAAGCTGGCTGCGGCCGGGGTCGGCGTCTACGCAGATCCGTATCAAGTCGCGCCGATACATGAGGTGACCACATTCGATGGCGCGCCGACACCGGTTCGGCTGTTGGCAACGCAGGCTCGTGCGATGACGCTCGAGGCTGCCGATGGCCAGGGCATGCTCGGCTCGACCATCGATCGAGTGATCGGCGCTGACCCAGGTATGCCGCCACCATCGTTCCTCGTGGCTGGTTGGATCACCGGGTCACAGAGCCCAGGTGCGCGGTACGCGCACTCGTTGATGGGCTCCCAGACCTGGCC
>JAYTRT010000091.1:0-7192 GCA_043746045.1 Actinomycetota bacterium
CCTCGCCGAGCAAAAGCCTGATCCGGGGAGACGAGGTCGCCCTAGCCTGTGCGTGTGACCAACTTCTCGCTCACGACCCCCATCTACTACGTGACCGCGAAGCCCCACCTCGGGCACGCGTACACGACCATCGTCGGCGACGCGCTCGCCCGGTGGCACCGGTTGATGGGCGAGAACGTGTTCTTCCTGACGGGTACCGACGAGCACGGTCTGAAGGTGCAGCAGGCGGCTGAAGCAGCCGGGCAGACGCCACAGGACTTCGTCGATGCGATCGCCCCGCAGTACTCGAAGGCGTGGGAGAAGCTGAACATCAGCAACGACGATTTCATTCGCACCACTGAGCCGCGCCACTACGCCGGCGTCGCCAAGTTGCTGCAGGCCTGTTACGACGCGGGTGACATCGAACTGGACGTGTACACGGGCCTGTACTGCGTGTCGTGCGAGGAGTACTACACAGAGGAGGAACTCGTCGGGGGCCTCTGTCCGATCCACAAGATCGTCGTTCAGTCGGTGAACGAGGAGAACTACTTCTTCCGCCTGTCGCGGTTCCAGGACCGCCTGCTCGAGTGGTACTCGTCGCATCCCGATGCACTCAAACCCGAGTTCCGCGGCAACGAGGCGATCGGCCTGATCAAGGGCGGACTGCGCGATTTCTCGATCAGCCGTACCAGCCTGACGTGGGGCGTGCCGATCCCGTGGGACGCGAAGCACGTCGCCTACGTGTGGTTCGACGCGTTGACGAACTACATGTCAGCAGTCGGCTACGGCACGGACGACGAACGGTTCGCCGAATGGTGGCCGGTCGACTATCACCTGATCGGCAAGGACATCGTCCGTCACCACTGCGTCTACTGGCCGGCGATGCTGATGTCGGCGGGCATCGACCTGCCGAAGGGCTGGGGCATCGGCGGATGGCTGCTCAGTGGCGGCGAGAAGATGAGCAAGACCTCCGGCAACGTCGTCGACCCGCTGGACCTGGTCGACGACATCGGCGTCGACGGTTTTCGTTACTACGTGTTGGCCGAGACCAGCTACGGCCAGGACGGCGACTTCACCTACGAGGGCCTCGTCGGTCGCTACAACAGCGACCTCGCCAACAACCTCGGCAACCTGCTCAGCCGCGTCGCCACCGTGGTCGGCAAGAAGTGCAACGGCGTCGGCCCGGCGCCGGCAGCCGACAGTCCATTGGCCGCCGCGGCAGCTGACGCGTACGAAACGACGTCGGCTGCGTGGCTGAACCTGCAGCCGAGCCGCGCCCTCGAAGCGACGTGGTCACTGATCCGCGCCACCAACGCATATCTGGAGACCAACGAACCGTGGAAGGCCGAGCCCGGTGAGGCCGTCGACCGGATGATGGGCGACGCCCTCGAGGCACTGCGCATCGTTGCGATCCTCGCCTCGCCAGCCATTCCAGAAACCGCGCAGGCGGTGTGGGAACGGATCGGTCTGACCGGCCCCGTCACCGACCAGCGCTTGCCAGCAGCGGCAGCGTGGGGCGGCTATCCGGGTGGCGTGCCCGTGGTCAAGGGTGAACCGATGTTCCCCCGTCGGCAATTGCCGGCCTGATCGATCGGTCAGCGCGGTCGCCTCGTGAATTGGATCGACAACCATTGCCATCTCCACGACGCGCGCATTCCGGGTGGGCCCGAGGCCGCGGTGCAGGCCGCACATGCGGCCGGGGTGACAACGATGATCACGGTCGGCTGCGATGCCGAGACATCGCTGGCAGCGATCGCTGTCGCCGAGCGCTTCGACAACGTGTGGGCGACCGTCGGTCTCCATCCGCACGATGCTGTCAACGGCGTCGAATCGATCTCGACGATGTTCGACCACCCGAAGGTGATCGCCGTCGGCGAGTGTGGGCTCGACTATCACTACGACCACTCGCCGCGTGATGTGCAGCGCGCGGCGTTCGCCGAACAGATTCAACTGGCTCACTCACTGCGCCTGCCGCTGATCATCCACACCCGCGATGCATGGGCGGAGACGTTCGACATCCTGCGCGGCGAGGGTGTGCCGGAGCGGACCATTTTCCACTGCTTCACCGGCGGCGCGGCCGAAGCCACCGACTGCCTCGATCTCGGGGGATTTCTCAGCTTCTCGGGCATCGTCACGTTCAAATCGGCCACTGATGTTCAGCACGCCGCGGTGATCTGCCCGCTGGAGAGGATGTTGGTCGAGACCGACAGCCCCTATCTGGCGCCGCTGCCCCATCGTGGGAAGCCGAACGAGCCGGCCAACGTCGCCCTGGTCGGAGCGTTCATCGCGACCCTTCGCGGCGACCCTGTCGAGACGATTGCGAGGGCGACCTCGGTTGCAGCCTGCCTTGCCTTTCCGCTGATGGCTCCGTAGCCTCAAGGACGATGTTGAGACTGGACGCCACGGACCGTCGGCGACTGGTCGTCCCAGCGGTTTTCACCGTCATCGCTCTTCCAGCGATCTGGCTGTTCGCCAGGAACCAACCTCAGGACGGGACCGCGACCCCCAGCGTGGCTGCGGCCGCTGGAGTCGTGGCACCGGCCGTCGCCGCACAGTCGCCGGAGACCTCGACCGATCTGTTCGGCTCGGTCGGACCGATCTTCGTCAACGGGCCGACGACACCGCCCAAGGCCGCTGTCGTCCCGATCGTCGTGCCTGCCTCGGTGGCCAACCACTCGCTCGACGGAATGGCCACGTACAAAACCGGGATCGACCCGCAGTCGACGTCGTGCTCAGCTGCCAGAGCCCCGTTCGGCGCCAGATTGACGGTCACCAATCTCGACAACGGTCGGCCGATCCAGTGCCTCAACAAGATTCCCCCGAAGATCTTCGGCAAGGGCATCGAGATCCAACTACCGACAACGCTGTTCGAGCAGATCGGCCAACTCGTCGACGCCCCCCTCCACGTCCGAATCACCTGGGACGCTGGATGACCCTGTCGCGTCGCGACATCAACGAATTGCTCAGCAACAACGGTCTTGCCCCCCGGCGGGAGTTCGGTCAGAACTTCGTCGGAGATCCGAACACGGTCCGCCGGATCGCTCGCCTGGCCAACATCGATGCGACGAGCAACGTCCTCGAGATCGGCGCCGGACTCGGGTCGTTGACCTCGGCGCTGGCCGAGAGCGGGGCGTGTGTCCTCGCGATCGAGATCGATCGAGGCATCGTTCCCGTTCTGCGTCAAGTGGTTTCCGCATTCGAGAACGTGACGGTCGTCGAAGGTGATGCCCAGGAGATGTCCTGGCCGGATCTGCTGGCCGGTGCCGACGACTGGGTGCTGGTCGCCAACCTTCCGTACAACGTCGGCACGCCGCTGGTGCTCGACCTACTCGACACCGTGCCGCAGATCGCGCGCATGCTCGTCATGGTCCAACGCGAGGTCGCCGAACGGATCGTGTCGCCAGTACGTGGTCCCGCCTACGGCGCACTGAGCGTGAAAGTCGCGTACTGGGCGACCGCCAAGATCGTCGGCTACGTGCCGGCAACCGTCTTCGTGCCGCAGCCGAAGGTGGAAAGTGCGCTCGTCGAGATCACCCGCCGAGCCGAACCCGCCGTCGCGGATGTGCGGCCGGACGCCTTGTTCGATCTGGTCAAAGCCGGATTCGCCCATCGCCGGCAGATGCTGCGACGGGTTCTGTCCGAACTCGTCACGCCGGAGCAGTTCGCCGCAGCAGGCATCGCGCCGACGTCACGCGCGGAGGAACTCGACGTGCACGCGTGGGGACGATTGACGATGGCGGTCCACGCCCCGGCGACTCCATGAGCGTCGTCGTGCGTGCCCCGGCGAAGTTGACCGTGAGTCTGCGGATCACCGGTGTGCGTCCGGATGGGTACCACCTGATCGACGCCGAGATGGTCACGCTCGATCTTGCCGACACACTGACCATCGACCCGACGGGCAGCGGGCTGTCGGCGGACGGCCCGTACAGCAACGGCATGCCTCTCGACGACAGCAACCTCGTTTCACGAGCACTCGCACTGACCGGGCTTCACGCAACTGTGCACATCGACAAACAGATTCCCCACGGCGGCGGCCTCGGCGGGGGTTCGGCTGACGCGGCGGCGGTCCTGCGCTGGGCCGGGTACACCGACCTCGCCGGCGCAGCCACCGTCGGTGCCGACGTACCGTTCTGCCTCGTCGGGGGCCGAGCCCGCGTTCGCGGCGTCGGCGAAATCGTCGAGCCGCTTCCCGACGTGGCGAGAGAATTGACGCTCGTGATCCCACCGCTGTCGTGCTCGACACCGGCGGTCTTTCGCGCGTGGGACGAACGAGGCGGTCTCGACGGAGCCGATCAGAGCTGCGGTGGCCCGAACGACCTCACCGCTGCGGCATTGGTGGTCGAACCCCTCCTGGCCGTGTGGCGCGACCGGATCGTCGAAGCCAGCGGTGTCCGACCGACCCTGGCGGGAAGCGGCGCGACCTGGTTCCTCGAGGGCCACCACCGGTCGCTGTGCGACGCGCTCCCCGACGCCCACGTGGTGCTGACCCGGACGACCTGACCGACCCGGCTCAGCGTGGCCGGCGCAGACCAACCCAGCCGGCGCGGCTGGCGGGGGTCGACCGTTGGCTCAGACGCGCTCGAGCACCACGACGGGAATTGCTCTGGTGGTCTTGGCCGCGTACTCGTCGAAGTTCGGGAACAGGTCCGCCTGCGCTCGGTACAACCGTTCGCGCTCCTCGCCCTGCGCGACACGGGCGCGAGCGGGGTACGTGTCGGCGCCCGCTTCGACCGTGATGTCCGGGTTTGCCTGCAGGTTGCGGAACCATTGCGGATTCTCGGGAGCGCCACCCATCGAGGCGATGATCACCACGTTGTCGCCGTCACGCGTGTACACCAATGGCGTGGTGTATTCCTTGCCACTCTTGGCCCCACGGTGGGTGATCAGGACCAGCGGCCAACCTGCGAAGTCACCGCCGACCTGACCATCGGACGCGCGGAATTGCTCGACCACCCCGGCGTTGAATGCATGGAAATCGGTCTCGTCCGACATCAGTTCCTCTCGAAGTCATCGTGCGGTCGCCAGCGCCAACGCCCCCCGCCTCAGATTCATTCCGCCGCAGCCGCGCAGGCATCACATGTCCGGCGACGCCCGACATGTGACGTCAGCGTCGAGCCGTGACCCGCCCAGCACGATCCGAAAACGTCCGACCCGAAAACGTCCGACCCGAAAACGAGAACGACCGCCCACCGAAGTGGACGGTCGACCGGATGTTGACACCGAAGTGTCTGACATCGAGAATTCGGATGGTCTATTTACGACGCTGGTGACGGGTCCGCCGGAGCATCTTCTTGTGCTTCTTCTTCCTCATGCGCTTACGGCGCTTCTTGATCAACGAACCCATAAGCCGGGCACGCTAGCGCCGGACCGCATCGCCTCCAACCCGCCGAGCGGGCTTGCAGCAAAGTGGGGTGAAAAGGTTCTGTCCGGCCAAACCGCTCCGATACCCTTGGGCATCCCTTCCGGGGTCGTTCAATGGTAGGACAACAGGTTTTGATCCTGTGTATAGGGGTTCGAGCCCTCTCCCCGGAGCCCACCTGTGACACCCATGCGCTAGAACGGTGACATGTCGGTATCTGCCATCGTCCTCGCCGCCGGTGAGGGCACACGGATGCGCTCCACCCGCCCGAAGCCGCTGCACATGATCTGCGGACGCGGCATGGTGATGCACGTCATCCACTCGCTCGAGTCGTTGAAGGTCGACCGCACGGTCGTCGTCGTCGGCCACGGCGCCGAACGCGTCACCAAGAAGGTCCAGGAACAGGCCCCGCAGTGGGCCAATGTCTCGTTCGTGGAGCAGGAGGTGCAACGTGGCACCGGCGACGCGGCGCTGGTCGGGCTGTCGGTGTTCCCGGGCGACGACCTCGACGACGAATCGACCATCCTGATCCTGCCCGGCGACACGCCGCTGCTGCGCCCGGAGACCATCGACGAACTCGTCAGCGTCCACGTCGCCAACGGGTACGCAGCGACGTTGCTGACGTCGGTCGTCGACGACGCGACCGGGTATGGCCGAGTGATCCGTTCAGACGCGCGAGGCGGTCAGGACCGAGTCCTGCGCATCGTCGAACAGCGGGATGCATCGGCGGAGGAACTCGCCGTCACGGAGATGAACACCAGCATCTACGCCTTCCGGCGCGATCTCCTCGGTCCGGCGCTGCGCCACCTGTCGCCGGACAACAGCCAGGGCGAGTACTACCTCACCGACGTGGTCGGCGTGTTGAGCAGCATGGGCCACCGCATCGGTGCGGTCCAGGCCTCGCCCGCCGAGACCGCCGGGGTCAACGACCGGTGGCAGTTGGCGCTCGCCGAACGCGAACTCCGGGCCCGCACGAACCGTCACTGGTTGCTGAACGGCGTGACGATGCTCGACCCACGACAGACGTTCATCGACGTGACCGTGCAACTCGGTCGTGATGTCACGCTGTACCCGGGCACGATCCTGCAGGGCCGGACCATTGTCGGCAACGGGTGCGAGATCGGACCGGATGCGCGGTTGATCGACTGCATCGTCGAACCGGACTGCGTGGTCGAGAACTCCGTCGGACACGACGCCGAGATCGGAACGGGTGCTCACGTCGGCCCGTACGCACATTTGCCGTCGGGCAGTTCTGTCGCTGCCGGGCAGACCACCGGAGCCTTCTACACTGCGTTGGTCGACTGATACGAGATTGCCGGGAGCAGTACATGGAAAAGGTCACCACCAAGCGTTTGTCGCTCTATACGGGGCGGACGCATCCGGCGCTTGCGCAGGAGGTGGCTGAACATCTCGAATTGGCCCTCGGCAACGCGAACATTGTCGAATTCGCGAACAGCGAGATCCGCCCCCGGTTCTCCGAGAGCGTCCGCGGCACCGACGTGTTCATCATGCAGAGCCACTTCGCGCACGGTGGACGCAGCATCAACGACTCGATCATGGAGCAGTTGATCATGATCGACGCCGCCCATCGCGCGTCGGCGAAGCGGATCACGGCCGTCTGCCCGTTCTACGGCTACGCCCGCCAGGATCGCAAGGCCGAGGGTCGCGAACCCATCACCGCCCGTCTCGTCGCCGACCTGTTCCGCGCTGCCGGTGCAAAGCGGATGGTCTCGATCGACCTGCACAGCGGTCAGATCCAGGGCTTCTTCGACGGCCCGGTGGATCACCTCACAGCGCTCCCCGTGCTCGAGCGATACGTACGCCAACATGCTGACAAGGGCATGGTCATCGTGT
>JAYTRT010000092.1:0-2266 GCA_043746045.1 Actinomycetota bacterium
CGGAAATCAGCCGGTCTACCTCACGGGTCACGACGAACTGCATTCGCTCTCGAAGAACATCGACGCGAACAGCATCCGCTTCTGGATGGGCTTCGGCGATCACTACATCAACGTCTTCACCGTACTGCGCACGCTTGGACTGCTCTCGCACGAACCGGTCACGATGGCCGATGGCCAGCAGGTCGTACCCCTGAAGCTGATCAAAGCACTGCTCCCGGACCCGCAGACGCTGGCCCCGGGCTATGTCGGCAAGACCTGTATCGGCAACGTCATCAAAGGCCGCAAGGACGGCGAACGGCGCGAGATGTTCATCTATCAGATCTCCGACCACGAGCAGGCTTTCGCCGAAGTGGAATCCCAGGGGATCAGCTACACCGCAGGTGTGCCCGCCGCTGCCGCCGCGATGTTGGTGGCCACCGGCGAGTGGGACGTCGGTCGGATGGTCAACGTCGAAGAATTGGCCCCCGAACCCTTCATCACGTTGCTCGACCAGATGGGCCTGCCCACCGATATCGAAGAGATCGAGCCGGGAAGCAAGGCGTCGTTCGACGGCACCGTCGGCGACATCGCCGACGAGATCGCCCAGTCGACGTCGACGGTGACGATTTCTGCAGCGGATCCGATGATTGCGGTCCGCCGACCGACCCGTTGACCCCTTCGGCATCAGGTGGTCGCCCCGGCGGCGGACCGCTTCGACAAGACTGTTCGCGATGATCTCGCGCCGCACCTTCATGGCCGGCAGCGCCGTCGTCGCAGCGGGCGGTACGTTCGCCGTTCTGGAGGTCGGACGCCGCCGTCTGCTGCACCGGCTCGGACTGGTCGAGAGTCCCGATCGGCGCGCTCCGGTCGCCGGGTGGCCGGTGGTCGAGCACACGTTGACGAGTGCGGCGATGAAGCGCGACGTGCTCTGGGCGATCGCTGTCCCGCCGGCGGGCGCGACGAGCGTCGTGATCTGTCTCCACGGACGCAACGACGATCACCGTTTTGCCTTCGACGAGATCCACGTGCACGACGTCGTTGCGGAACTTGGCTACCCGATCGCCGTCGTGTCGGTCGACGGCGGAGCGGACACGTATTGGCATCCACGTGGAGACGGCACGGACGCGCTCGGCATGGTGACCAACGAATTGCTCGCCGCCGTCGATACGGCGCTCGGGGCGACTGTTCCCCGAGCCGTTCTCGGCTGGTCGATGGGCGGCTACGGCGCGCTGCTCGTCGCCGAGCAATCGCCCGGACTGTTCCGGGCATCGGTCGCAGCGAGCCCGGCGCTCTGGGACACGTTCGACAACGCGACCACGGGGGCCTTCGACAGCGAAGCGGACTTCACCCGGTTCGATGTGTCCGCCGGCGTTGCGAGCCTGGCGACGATCGTCGTCCGGGTCGATTGCGGCACAGACGACGGATTCGTCACGCGGGCTCGCGCCTTCGCCGCAAGACTGCCCAAACCGAACAGCGGCCGGTTCAGCGAGGGCTTTCACGATGCCGCCTACTGGCGCAGCATCGCAGCCGATCAGATCAACACGATCAGTTCGGCGTTCCTCGCACGCTGACTCGTTCGAGTGTCGCTGCAGTCGGTGGGGCGGAGGTGAATCGGGCAGACTCGTCGAATGGACATGATCACCGGTACTGGAATCTGGGCTGCCTCACTACGGTACGGCGACGCCGCACTCTCGACCGATGCCGTGGCCGAGTTGGAATCACTCGGCTACTCAGTGGCGTGGATTCCCGACGTCGGCGGCGACGTGTTCTCCTCGGTCGAGAACCTGCTCCGAGCGACCAGCTCGATGGTCATCGCCACCGGCATCCTCAACCTGTGGATGCACACACCCGAAGAGACCGCAGCCGAGCACGCGCGGATGACGGTCGAGTACGGAGCACGGTTCCTCGTCGGCATCGGCGTCAGTCATGCTCCCCTGATCGACCGGACCGAGGCCGGTCGCTATACCAAGCCGTTGGCGAAGATGAGCGAGTTCCTCGACAGACTGGATGCAGCCCCCATTCCGTTGGCCACAGACGACCGACTCCTCGCCGCGCTCGGTCCGAAGATGTTGGAGATCGCCGGGCAGCGAACGTCCGGAACGCACCCGTACCTCGTCACGCCCGAACACACTGCCGGGGCCAGAGCCGCTTTGGGACCGAACAAGCTTGTCGCGTCCGAACAGGCGGTGGTGCTCGAAACAGATCCCACAGCGGCGCGCGCCATCGCTCGTCTGCATCTCTCGACCTACATCGGACTCCCGAACTACAGCAACAACTGGAAACGGAT
>JAYTRT010000093.1:0-2257 GCA_043746045.1 Actinomycetota bacterium
ACCGCGCTGAGCGACACCAACAGAAACGGCCGACCGTTGTCGTCGGCAAGGATGTCCGCCGTCCGATGCAAGGCTCGAAGCGAATGACCGGCCTGCACCTCCATTGCGGACAGGAACGAGATCACTTCGTTGCGGTCGTCCCGGTCGGTGATCCGATCGAGGGCGTCGAGCAGGATCGACGTCGCCCCGACCGCATCGGACAACTTCCAGAATCTGGTCGTCGCCCTGCTCAACGAGAACATGGCCAGCTGGTGATCGGTGACGACCAGTTTCTCGACGATGTCGTAGATCACTTCGCTCTCACGGGCGCCGTCGCCGTCGTACAGTTGATGGAGGAACAGCATCCCCGTGTCGAAGCTCTGCTCCGAATCGAACGCGGTACGCGCGAGACGTATCGCCGTCTTGTAGTCGTGCGCGAATTGCGCCTGAGCGGTGGCCTCCATGAGCAGCGCCAACGAGGGCAGGCCACCCCCGTCGAGGCGCAGCAGCGAGGCTCGAAGGGCATCGCCGCGACGCATCGATCCGTTGCTCTCCAACGCCTCGGCCAGGACGCGCGAGATGGAGCGGACGCGCAGACCTGGGGTGCGCTGCCTCAACACCTCACCGAACATCGGATGCGACAGGCGGATCTCGTCCCGCTTGCCGTCGCGAACCAGTTCGACGAGCTTCTTGCGTTCCAGTTGCTCGATTGCAGCCGGATCGGCGAGCGAACTGAGCAGACTCACGCTGAGTGGTTCTCCGAAAGCGACGAACTCGAGCACATCGAGCTCCGCCCGGTCGAGGCCGCTGAGTCGCGAGCCAACCAGCTCCGAGAGGCGGTCCGACGGCTCGACGTCCCCTTCAGCCAACCAACGACCCGAACGCTCGGTGAGTGTTCCGTCAGCCACCGCCCCCAGCACCAATTCGCGAAGGAACAAGGGGTTGCCTTCGGTTTTGGCCCAGAGCATCGATTGGGTGAGGTAATCGACTTCACCACCGAGCATCGTGCTGACAAAGCGTTCGCAGGCCTCGCGTCGCAGTGAATCGACGACGAGTCGTTCGACGCCGTGGTCTTTCCACAATGCAATGACCGGCTCGGGTGGCTGCTCTCCGCTGCGCAGGGTGACAACGAGGAACGCCGTCTTGGTCGCGGCGAGTTGCTGCAGCAGGACCGCCGAGGCGTCGTCCAAGGTGTGGGCGTCGTCGACGAGCAGCATCAATGGCTTGCCTGCGGCCCGCTCGGTGAGCGCAATCGTCGCCTGCCGAAGAGCGTTGAGCCCTTGAGCGAGCGCAGCGACGCCGGAGGGCAACAGGGGGGCCAGGGCACCGAACGGAATGGCTGACGCCGCGCGGCTGGCAACGACTCGCTCGGTGGCGAAACCGCTGACGTCGCCGAGCCGAATGGTTTCCGTCGCCAGTCGCGTCTTGCCGACCCCTGCCTCGCCGACGAGGACGACACCGGTGGCGTCGGCACGTCCGAGGACGCCTGCGATCAGGCCGAGCTCCCGTTCACGCCCGATGAGTGGCCAATCAGGCACGCGCACTCACTCCGTCGTTCAGAGAAGTCGGCATCGGCGCGCAATCGTACTCACCTGGACGGTGCAGTGTTCGGACCCTTCATGACGACAATCACTCCTGCTCTGACGCTTGCACTCCGGCCCATCGCGGCCTGCGATCTACACTCCCGGCGGATCACAAACGAAAGGCAGACGCATGGCAGGGCCGATGACCGGAGTTCGTGTTGTGGAGCTGGGCGTGTGGGTGGCCGGCCCGGCTGCAGGCGGCGTTCTGGCCGATTGGGGCGCCGACGTCGTCAAGATGGAGCCACCCCGTGGCGATCCAGCACGCAGCTTCCAACGGATGCTCGGGGGCGATATGCCCAACAACCCCGTGTTCGAACTGGACAACCGCAGCAAGCGCAGCATCGTCATCGACCTGGCCGTTGACGAGGGACGCGAGCTGGCGCTCGAACTGCTCGACGGGGCCGACGTGTTCGTCACCAATGTCCGCGCCGACGCTCTGGCCAGAGCCGGACTCGACCCGGACACACTGTTGGCCCGCAACCCTCGCCTGGTCTACGGCCACATCAGTGGATACGGCCTCGAAGGACCCGACGCAAACCGAGCGGCGTACGACATCGCTGCGTTCTGGGCTCGGTCAGGGATCGCCCACCTGCTCAAGCCGGTCGGCGGAGCATTGCCGTTCCAGCGTGGTGGCATGGGCGACCACTCCACGGGCGTGCAGTTCGCCGGCGCGATCTCGGCTGCGCTGTTCTCAC
>JAYTRT010000094.1:0-2253 GCA_043746045.1 Actinomycetota bacterium
TCTCGCACGGATCCGCCCCAAGGGGCGGGGTTGAGCGGACAGGTCGCCCAAGCCCGCCCCGCGGGGCACATCTGGGCAAAGCCGGGCCGGAACGGGTGACGACCACGGCGAGCCGCCGCAACCGCGTTCTTGCGCGGATCCTCCCCAAGGGGCGGGGTTGTCGGTGGAATTGCGGTTGTGTGCGGTCGGTTCGGGGTTCGGCAGCAGCGACTTGTTCACCATCTTGGTTGGCTCGGGGTTTGGGGTCGACGAGACGTCACCATCTGTGCGACCTGCGGCTGTCACCCCTGCTCTGAAGCAAACGGGCGGCGTGCGGTGGTGCTGAGACGGCCGGGCTCGAGCGTGCGTTTGTCATGGGCAAGAGCAAAGGGACCAATCGTCAGTTCCGCGCAGATCCTCCCCAAGGGGCGCACTTGAGCGGACAGGTCGCTCAAGCCCGCCCCGCGGGGCACTTCTGGGCGAGCACTCGGGCCGGAACGGGTGAGAGGACAGGGAGCCGACGCGATCGCGAGTTCGTCCCTTCGCGACGGGGTTGTCGGTCAGGTTCAGGTTGCGGTTCAGGTTGTCGGTCAGGTTGCGGTCGGTTCAGGTGAGGCGACAGCCGAATGCCACCATCGGTGCGACTGAGGGCTGTCGCCCGGCAGAGCTACGCAGTAACGCGACGGCAGTCAGGCCAGATCGAAGTCGGACAACTCGGCTGCCACAGCGGTGTGCGCAGCGCGTGCCGCCTTCAATGCAAACCGGCGGGTGGCGAGTTCGCTCTGGGCTGCTTCGACGGCCTCGGTGGCCTTGGCAACGGCGCGTTCTGAGGCGTGCAGTGCTTCGGTGAGATGCGCTCGTTCGGCTCGGGCCATCGCCTTCTTCGCCGCCGCCGTGGCCTGTGCGGACGCACTCGGTTGTCTCGCCGACTGCTCCTGTTGCCGCCGTTCCGAAGTCGTCGTCGGCCGAACAGTCGCTTTCGGTTGTGTTTCCAGCCGCGCAGATGGCGGATCTGGGGCACCGGGGAAGAACTCATCGGGGCCGACGATTGCCTCCGAGCCGATCACTCCGGCCGCCAACGGGCCGACATTCGCGCCGCTGACGAACTCTCGCAAGATGGCCACGATGTCGTCGCGCTGGGCCTCGCCGTTGCGGCCGTCCGCGGCGAGGAGGTCAACCGCAGCGTCGGCAATCGCCGCGTTGGCCTGTCGCAGTTCGCGAGTCGCTTCGCGTAACGCGGCAGCATCACCCCCGATTGCTGCGGATTGTGCCGACTGGGCGGCGGCAACGGCGTCGATGAAGCGACGGATGTCCGCAGGCTGTCGGCGAGCCAGTCGGTTCAATGCGAACTCGGAAACCTTCGGTCGGCGCAGACCGCCGATGGCCTTCGCCGCAAGGGCGTCGTCGGCCTCGCCGGTGCCCTTCAGCAGTGTGGCGAGGGTGTTGCGCGCCGCTGTGAACTCGCTCGGCGGCAGGCCGTAGAGGTCGCGAGCGGCGTCGAGCATCTAACGCAGGTCCTTGGCCAGCATGCTGACGAGGATGCCGTAGCTCGTCTCCTGCTGGCCGACCTCCTCGAAACCGAGTCGAGCGTGAAAGCGCAGCGACCCGTCGTTGCGTGGCCGCAGGTTCACTTCGCACAGCAACCACGGTGTACCGACGATGTGTTCTTCGACAGCGGAGTAAAAGGCAGCGCCGATGCCCTGATTGCGCGCCGTCGGGGCGACGACGATCCGGTCGAGGTACGCGAATTCCGTGTACCGGTCGGAGAACCACGCGTAGTTCACGCTGTCGTATGCGGCGCCTGGACCGAAGTTGACACAGAAACCAACGACCACGCCGTCGATTTCGGCGACGAGGGACAGCAATGATTCGTCGACCAGCGAGGTCAACCTGGCCAGGTCCGCTTCGCTGACTGCCGGCACGGAGCCATTGTTCAACTCGACACACGCGGCGAGATCGGCGGGTTCCAGCGGGCGGATGTCCATGGCTGCGACTGTAGGACGACAATTGTCGGACCCATCGAAACTTTCCTTACGATGACGGTCGGCTGTTCCGACCAGCACCCCTGCGCCCCACCATGACCCCTGCCCCCGACCAAGCCCCTCCCGACCGTTCACCGTTCGACCGTTCACCGTTCGATCGTTCACCGTTCGATCGTTCACCCTTCGACACGGTGATCTTCGACCTCGATGGCACCGTGTCGGACTCGGCGCCAGGAATTCTCTCGTCGCTCGATCATGCGTTCATCGAGACCGGGTTCCCGCCGCCGCCCGA
>JAYTRT010000095.1:0-2251 GCA_043746045.1 Actinomycetota bacterium
GGGTGTCGACCCGAGCATGTTTGTCAGCTGCTGCCAGTGCGTTCGGGCCGCAGCGAGCTCGGCGACGGTTGTCGGTGACGGAAGCCATCCGCCGTCGAGTGCGGACCGCACCGCCGTCGACAACGGCGACCGCAACACAGCGGCCGATCGCTCCAGGTCGGTCAGTCGGCCGATGACCGATTCGACATCTGCGGCCCGAAGCGCTGAGAATCCCGGCGACAAGCGGATGCCGGGTACAGCAGCGAGCTGGGCGGTGGTTGTCGACGCTTCGATGCGCAGTGAATCGGCCTGTTGGATCATCGCCGCCAATTCGCTGGTCGAGCGAGGCGCCACTCCAATCGGTCGGGGGCGTGTGAATGGAAGCAGCAGAGCCCGGAATGCCCGCTCCCGCTTCCCGCGCTTGAGGAATCCGGCGGACATCGCGTCGATCCCGGCTTGCACGATGACCCGCAGATCCGCGGTGAAGACGGACTCGCCGAACTCCTCGCGGAGCGGAGCAATCGTGGCCTGGAATTCGTGCAGACGTCGGCTTGCAGCGTCTCGGGTCACCCGCCACGTCGGAGTGCCGATGCCCGCCAGCTCCGAATCATCGGGAAGTGTCCCGGCCGCCGCTGCGTCCAGGGTCGACATGACCACATCGAGGTCGTCCGGGTCCTGCACCCGAGCCAACGCCTGTTTGGCCGCCAGGGGTGACATCGCCAGTGCATCGATGGTCGCCTGCATCGCGCTCACCACTGTGCTCAGCGCCGATTGATCGATCTCGGAGAAGTCGACCGCATCGGCCAACGACCATGGTCCACCCGGCTCGTGACGAACCGACGAAGCAACACCGGGAAGGGCGAGCAACGCATCGCGGACGGCGGTCAGCCGAGTCGGCGCGTCGGCCAGGAACGAGGGCGGGACGTCGGCTGCTCGACCGGGACCGAGTTCGGTCAGTTCCTGCTGAGCCGACCACGCCGAATATCCGGCAGCATTGGGCGAGTGGATCACGGACCGGTAGGCAGACAGGGCCTGATCATCGGCGGCCAGTCGTGCCGACACCTCTGCCCACTCGGCCTCTCGGTCGACTCCGGTGAAGTCCAACGCGTCGCGCACCTGGGTGCGAATCTGCTCGGGCTTGCTGCCTTTGTCGTGCAGATCGATGCAGAACGGCGTCAGCCCGATCTGCTCCAGCCGCTTCTTGACCACCTGCAGTGCCGGCTGCTTCTGGGCGACGAACAGAACACGCATGTCGGCCGCCACACATGCCGCGAGCAGGTTGGTGATCGTCTGCGATTTGCCCGTGCCGGGAGGGCCCTCGATCACGAACGAGCGGCCTTGGACCGCCCACGTGACTGCCTCGAGTTGCGACTCGTCGATCTCGATCGGACACAGCAACTCGCGGATCTGAGTCACGCCGGGAGCATCGCCCGTCGGCGTCGCAACGGTCGACGCACGGGCGCCATCGTCGAACGCCTCGTACGGGCTCTCCACCAGATGTCGGACCACATCGTTCTGGATGAACTGCTGCCAATGATCGCGCATGTCCTTCCACAGCCGGAACGTGGCGAAGTTGAGCACGGCGAGATGGGCGGACTCCTGGACGATGACATCGTTGATCCGCCTCTCGCCAAGCGCTCTACGTACGGCTGCCAGCGTGGCGGAGACGTCGATGCCCGAACCATCCAGATCCGGTGTTTCCAACTCAGGGATGACGAGGCCGAACGTCTGCCGCAGTTTCTCCAACATGCAGTAGTTCGGGGTGATCTCGACGCCCTCGTCTGCACTGATGCGATAGGTCGAGTTGGGTGAGCCGGTGATCCGGACCGGAATCAGGAACAGCGGAGCGGTCGCCATCCCCTCGCGTTTGCGTACTCCTGGCATCGCTGGTTCGGTCCACTGCAGGGCACCGACAGTGAGGAACAAGTTGTTGCTGCCCGTCTGCGATTCGATCTCGCGCGCTCTGCGGCGAAGGGCCACGATGGAAGCATCGAGCTGCTGTTGCATCTCGGTTGCCACCACTGCTTCGGCAGCTCTGCGCGCTGCCGGCGACGGAATCGTCGGGTCCAGCTCGATCGTGCGGCGCGCGGAGGCTTCGATGGTCGGTTCCAGTGTGGAGACGTCAGGGAAATAGATCCGACCCGTCGAGGCGAACTCGGCGGTCAGGGCATCGTCGAGCGATGGCTCGTCGAGCAGCCGAGCAGGGACCTTCGCCGCGGAGACCAGTTCGATCCAGGTGTCGCTGCCCATGACCCGGTCTTCGAGACCTGCC
>JAYTRT010000096.1:0-2246 GCA_043746045.1 Actinomycetota bacterium
CGACTCCCCGCAACGACGCGTCCGGAGCGGGCTCAGGTGCCGACGTCGGTGATGGGCAGAGGATTATTGGCCTTCTGGTGTTCGGGGTTGGTGTCGAACGTGTATTCGCCTAGGTTGATGTACAGGTCCTCCTCGATCGATCGCAGACCCCAGGGCTTGTCAGCCCACTGGGCACTTCACGCTCGGGCACTTCACGCTCGGGTCAGCAGAACCAATCCGACCTGGACGGCGGCAGCGGTGATGATCGCCGGTGCTCCGACCCGGACCGCAGTTCGGGCGTACCGGATTGCCGACACCGGATGGCCGAGTCGACTCATCGTTGCCTGCCACAGCAGCGTGGACAGTGCGCCTGTCACCCACAGGGTTGGTCCGAGATTGACCCCGAGCAATACCGGCCAGATCTGGTCGTGATGAGCATCCAAGCCTGGCAACGTGACGAGCAACGCCGGAAGATTGTTGATCGCGTTCGAGCTGACCGCCATCACACCGACGGTGGCCAAGTCGCCGGGAATGCCGCGTCTCGACAGGAGTTGTTCCACCGGCAGGTGACGCGCCGCCGCGGTGGCCAGGATCCCGAGGCCGACGGCGAGGATTGCTGCCTGCACGGGCACGTGTCGCCACGGCAGTGAGCGTTGACGGACGGCGAGCGCCATCAGGGCAACTGCGACCACGGCCCATTCCGGAACGCCGATCTGTTCACCGACGACGAAGCCGATCAGCAGCCACGCGACGACGGGATACCCGACGCGCAGCGCTGCAGGGTCGACAGAATCGGCAGCGTCCGCACTGGGTTGCCGGCCACGATCGGCAGTCGGCGTCGTGGCAAACTGACCGCCGGAACCCCGCGCGAACATCCACCCGCCGACGATCACCGCAGCCACGGTCGGCAGTCCAAGATGCTCGACGAAGTCGAGGAAGCCGAGGTGGAATCGGTCAGCGACGATCAGGTTCGTCAGGTTCGACACCGGCAGGACCGACGACGCCAAGCTGGCCAACAGGGCCGGGATGAACCCGAACGCCACCGGATCGCGGCCCTGCCGTTCGGCGATGCGAACGAACAGCGGGGTCAACAGCACAACGGCTGCGTCCAGGTTGAACACGATCGTGACCAACGCCGCCAGCACCCACAGGCCGAGCAGGAGATGCTTGGTCGCGCCGAGCAGTCCGGCCAGGGCAGCGAAGAAACCCGACTGATCGAGCAGCACGGCGAGCGGGACGGCCAGCAGCAGGAACGCCACCGGATTGGCGAGGTTGTGCCCGGCAGACCTCGCTGCACTGAACGGCGCGACACGGACAATCAACGCAACCGCTGCGGGCGCAGCCGGTCCGACCCAACCGGGGAGCCGCCTCCACGGATAGATCGCGAGCAGGCTGCCGACGAGGAGAAAGGTCACCCGCGCGACGGCCATCACGAACACTGTTTCATCAGAGGCCGAAAATGAAACCAACCCGCCCTGGCGGGCGGGTGGGTGGGTGACGAATTCAGGGTCGACCGGAACTACCAGCGGTAGTGGGCAAACGCCTTGTTGCTCTCGGCCATCTTCTGCATGTCGTCCCGACGCTTGACAGCGGCACCGAGGCCGTTCGCAGCATCGAGCAGTTCTCCGGCGAGGCACTCGGCCATCGTCTTCTCACGACGCTTGCGACTGAAGTCGACCAGCCAACGGATGGACAGTGTGTTCGCACGCGGCGCACGAACTTCGACCGGAACCTGATAGGTGGCTCCACCGACGCGACGGCTCTTCACCTCGAGCGGGGGCTTGATGTTCTCGATCGCGCGCTTGAGAGTGGCGATCGGCTCGGCGCCGCTCTTTTCCTCGACGAGCTTCAAGGCGTCGTACACGATCTTCTCGGCGATGCTGCGCTTGCCGTGCAGCATGACCTTGTTGGTGATCTGCGAGACCAGCAACGACCGATAAATCGGGTCGGGCATGATGTGTCGCTTTTCGGCAGGTCCTTTACGAGGCATGTTTGTTCGTTCCTAGTACTTGATCACTTGGGCGTCTTGGCGCCGTAACGGCTACGGCTCTGCTTGCGGTTCTTCACGCCGGCTGCGTCCAGCGCGCCGCGGATGACCTTGTAACGGACGCCGGGGAGATCGCGGACGCGGCCACCACGGACGAGCACGATGCTGTGCTCTTGGAGGTTGTGACCCTCGCCCGGGATGTAGGCCGTGATCTCGACACCGCTGGTCAAGCGCACACGGGCGACCTTGCGCAGCGCGGAGTTCGGCTTCTTCGGGGTGT
>JAYTRT010000097.1:0-7127 GCA_043746045.1 Actinomycetota bacterium
TCCCAATAGCCCTCGGCGATAGCGCCGTACAACGGTCGCCCGTCGGCCAGGAGGGCTGGGAAGACCTCGCTACTGAAGTCGACCGAACGCCCGGACGGGATGTACCGGAAGATCTCCGGCTCGAGTACATAGATGCCCGTGTTGATGGTGTCACTGAAGACCTGACCCCACGTCGGTTTCTCCAGGAAACGGTCGATCGTGCCGTCGTCGCGGGTGATCACAATTCCGAAGTCGAGCGGATTCTCGACAGCCGTCAACCCGATCGTCGCGACCGCTTTGTGCTCCTCGTGGAAACTCAGAATTGCGCCCAGGTCGATGTCGGTCATCACGTCGCCGGAGATGACGAGGAACCGTTCGTCGAGCAGGTCCCGCGCGTTGCCGACGCTGCCCGCGGTACCGAGCGGCGTGGCTTCGTGGGCGTAGTGCATCTTGACGCCGAATTCGCTGCCGTCGCCGAAATACGTCTTGATCGCATTGGCGAGGAATGCCACCGTGACGACGATCTCGTCGAAGCCGTGACTGCGCAGCAGGTTGATGACGTGTTCCATCATCGGCACGTTGGCGATGGGCAACATTGGTTTAGGGGCGTTCGACGTGAGTGGCCGCAGCCGAGTTCCCTCGCCGCCGGCCATGATGACGGCCTTCACGATCGGTCCGATCCGGTGTGGTGGTTGACACTCTGGTCAGGCTTGTCCACGTCGTCGCTCATCATGCTCGGGCCCCCTTGGCCGCTCGTTCCATCCGTCCGTCGCGCAGGTTCTTGCGCAGCACCGGAACATAGGCGATCGCCGTGTAATAGCTGAGGATGATGCCCGGCACGGCCAGGAGCCACGCCGCGACCTGGAACAGCCTGCGCACGCCGAGGTCGGATGAGCCGATCAGCAGCCCCGGCAGGGCGAACATCAGCAGGAAGGTCGCCAACTTGCCGAGATAGGTCACGTCGAATCGCTTCATCCCGGCGATGGTGGCGGTGAGCACCGTGCCCCCGAAGATCACCTCTCTGGCGAGGACCAACCAGTAGAACCAGACGGGGCCGGCGTGGTCGATGATCATCCCCCCGAGACCGACGATGAACATCAGCCTGTCGGCCGTCGGGTCCAACACCTTGCCGAGGTTGCTGACCTGGTTGTAGTGCCTGGCGATGTAGCCGTCGATCCAGTCGGTGGCACCCAGACCGCCGAGCAGCCATGCCGCGCCAGCACGGTTGTCGCGGCCGAAGAGCAGGTACAGGAAAAGCGGGATGCACAACAGCCGGACCAGCGACATCACGTTCGGGATCGTCAGGATCCGGCTGGTGTCGCCCTCGTCGACCGTTTCCACGCGGACGTCAGGGACCTGCACAGATGGACCCTCGTTCGGCGTCACAGCGGCCATCGTAACAACCACGGTCTTTGGACCTAGTGTCTGGCGATGAGCACGATCTTCACCCGAATCATCGACGGCGAGATCCCCGGCACGTTCGTCCACCGCGACGACCTGTGTGTGGTCTTCATGTCGATCAACCCGATGGCTGTCGGTCACGCGCTCGTCGTGCCGGTGCAGGAGGTGGACCACTGGATCGATTGCTCCGACGGATTGGTCGCACACCTGTTCGCCGTGAGTCACCGCATCGGCCGGGCCCAGAAGATTGCGTTCGGCTGCGACAAGGTCGGCCTGATCATCGCCGGATACGAAGTGCCTCACGCCCACATCCATCTCATTCCGACCTCCACCATGTCGGAACTCTCGTTCGCGAACGCGGCGACATCGGTGGACCACACGGCCCTGGCTGCAGCCGCCAAGGCAATCGAGGACGCGCTCGCCACTCTCACTCCGTGACAGGATCCGTCGGGTACCGGTGCCCGGTCTGCGGACTCTCGTTGCCGGCTGTCGAACGGGGACACGAATGCGAGAACGGTCACCACTTCGATCTGGCACGCGAGGGGTATGTCAACCTCCTGCCGGCTGGTCGACTGAAGGGGCGTCCACCCGGTGACAGTTCGTCGATGATCGCTGCTCGTCGAATCGTGTTCGACGCCGGTCTGTACGATCCGATCATCCACGCAGTCGCCGCCTGTGTCGTCGATGCAGTGCAACGCCGACCCTCACATGTGCCGGCCGTTCTCGATTGCGGTTGCGGCGAGGGCACCTACCTGGCGGCAGCCGTCGCTGCTCTCCGAGTCGCTGATCCCGGCAATGACAGCGGGCGCGACGGTCGCCGAAAGGATGGCTGGGGAATCGACATGTCGAAACCAGCGGTGCGCCTGGCGGCACGCCGTCACCGAGATCTGCGTTTCGCTGTGGCCTCGACGTATGCGCTTCCCTTCGGCGACGAGTGCTTCGATGTCGCGCTCAGCGTGTTCTCGCCACGCCCGTTCACCGAGATGATGCGCGTGCTCGTACCGGACGGGACTGCCGTCGTCGTCACGCCCGGGCCGGATCACATGCGGGAATTCAAATCGATGATCTACGACGATCCTCGCCGACATCACGAGCCGACAGAGGACAACGCCGACCGCTGGCCGATCGACCCGGTGTCGGTCATTCCGATCACCTTCGACGTGTCGCTCGACGATCCTTGGTCGCGCCTCGCGCTGCTCGAGATGACGCCGTTCTGGTGGAGCGCTCCCCCGGCTGACCGAGCGGCGATCGCCGAATCGGTGTCAGCAGTGACGGTGGACATGCGGATCTCTGTCTACGAACGTCCCGGATGAGGACAACGGGTGGCTACCGTCGCGTGCATGTCGACCACACCTGCAACTCCCATCGGCACACTCTCCCTGTTCGCGTTCGACTGCCCGGACCCTCACGCCCTGGCGGAGTTCTACAGCGCACTGACCGGTTGGCCGATCGACCAGGACGGAGACGAGTGGGTTCAGCTGCGCAGTGACAGCGGAGCCACCCTCGCCTTCCAACTGGCCGAGCATCACGTTCCCCCGGTATGGCCGAGCTCGGACCATCCCCAACAGGCCCACCTCGACTTCGACGTGCGCGACCTCGCGTCGAGCGAGCAACAGGTGCTCGCGATCGGAGCCCGCAAAGCCGCAACCCAACCGGGCACCAATTTCACCGTCTTCCTGGATCCGGCCGGTCATCCGTTCTGCCTTGTGTTGCAGGACTGACGAGTAGCCTGCGCCGATGCTCTTCCGGCTCGGCACACCCGCGCTGGTGATCGTCGTCATCGTGATCGTGGCAGGCACGACCGTCGGCGGGATCGCACTGGGGCGTCGGCTGGAATCGGCACACGACGAGATCAGACAGCCGGTCGGTGCCGTCCAAGCGGCTCTGCTGGGTTTCGTCGGCCTGCTGCTCGCGTTCGGACTGACGATGGCCGTTGGCCGGTACGACTCGCGGCGAGCGGCTGTCGTCGTCGAGGCCAACGCGATCGGTACGGCCTTTCTCCGGTCGGAGACGATCGCCGAACCGCAGCGGTCCGAGTCGATCGCACTGCTGAGGACCTACGTGAGCGGACGGATCCGGCTCGCCCACCTCGTGGTCGAGACGTCGACGTTCGACCGCGAGGTCGATGCGAGCAGCGAACTGCAGCGGTCGCTGTGGAAACTGGCAGGACAGGCGTTGGTCGCTTCGCCCGACGGGACCGCCGTTCGGCTCTACGTCGACAGCCTGAACACCATGTTCGATGCAGGCAGCTCACGAGAGGCCGCCTACCACGACCGCATCCCGGATTCGGTCGCGTACCTCCAGATCGGCGGCTCGGCGCTTGCCCTCGGCGTACTCGGGCTGTACCTCGCGACCCTCGGCCGGCGGGTCCTCACGGCGATGCTGGCTTCTGTCCTGGTCGTGCTGATCCTGTTGGTCGCGTTCGACCTCGATCGGCCACAACGCGGACTCATCACGGTGCCATCACGTGCGCTCGTCGCGCTTCAGCAGAGCATGCAGCAGGAGCCGGCCAACCCTGCCCCCTGATCTTCGAGCTCAGCCCAGGATCACCGGCGAGGATTCAGCCCCGACCCACAACTGCGACGACGTCACGCCGACGCGGTCGCCATCTGGACCGTGGATCATCGTGGTCGAGAAAACGGCAACGTCGGTCTTCTCCGACATCAGCAGACTGGCCGACAGTCGGATGATCTCAGCGGTTGCGACCTCGCGAACGAGGTCGGTCAGTTCGATCAGATCGGGTATGTCCTCGACCGAACGGTCGGCGAGGCGGGGAACCAGTGTCGACCGGATCAGACTCATCTCCAGGTCGTCGACGTCGACCCCCGTCGTCAGCTTCCCGGCGGCCATCTGGCTGCGCAGTCCAACGAGCGCGCCGCAGGCGGTCGACGCATGCTCCTGACCTTCCCTGCGGACATACCCGACCGCACCATCGAGATCGAGGCCGATGTGGGGCATGACCACGTGCACGAACCGTCGACGGCCATCGACGCCAGGTGCGTGACCGGCCGCGGCGGCCAGGCCGGACCTCCCGAGGAACACCATTGCGGCGAGCCCGGACATGTCGAATGCGGGGCCCCAGACCCCGTGCAGCGATTCGGTCACGGGGAACATCATCTCGTCGCGACAGACACCGACGACGGCCAGTGCGTTACCACGGGCAAAACCGTGAGGGGCCAACACGTCGGCGGTCCACGCCGAGAACTCGTCCACCGCCATTGCGCTTGCGTATCGACGACCGAGTTCTCGCGAGGACACGTCGTTCGGCACACGCAGAACGTACTGCCTGCAAACGCTGGACCTTGGATACGTTGACCCGGTGGATGAATCAACCGAACGACCCGACCCCGGCACAGCGCAGGTCGTCCATGACGAGGGTGCGTCGCGGTACGAGGTCGTCGTCGATGGCACACGCCGCGGTCACGCCGAGTACCAGTTGCACGGCGACGTGATGACGTTCACCCACACGCTCACCGACCCGGCGATGCGTGGCCGTGGTCTTGCAGCCACCGTGGTCCGTCGCGCTCTCGACGATGCCCGCGTCGCCGGACGAACAGTGGTGCCCCAGTGTTGGTACGTCGCGCAATTCATCGACCAGCACCCCGAGTACGACGATCTGCTGGCGCTCCCTGGCTGAGGCGGGAGGTGGAGCGCCGGATTAGCGTCGGCTGTGCCTGCTGCGCTGTTCGCAGGAGGCAGTCCTTCGAGAATCGAGCCACCCATGAATCGTGAAGCCTGGATCATCGACGCTGTCAGGTCGCCTCGCGGCAAAGGCAAGGACACCGGCGCCCTGCACGAGGTCCACCCGCAGCGGATTCTCGCCCAGGTGCTCGAAGCGTTGCGGATCCGCAATGGTTTCGACACCGCCGACGTCGACGACGTCGTGATGGGCTGTGCGTCCAGCACCGGCGATCACGCGATGGACATCGCCCGGATGGCAGCGCTCGATGCCGGATGGTCGATCGAAGCGCCGGGCGTGACACTGAACCGGTTCTGCGGATCCGGTCAGCAGGCTGTCAACTTCGCTGCAATGGGCGTGCTGTCCGGATTTCAAGATCTCGTCGTCAGCGGAGGCGTCGAGTCGATGTCCCGGCGAGCGCCGATGCACGTCGATGGCTTCTCGGCCAACAATCACCATCTCCGCGATCAGTACAACATGGTCTCCCAAGGCATATCGGCTGACCTGATCGCAACGGTCGAGGGTTTCACGCGCGCCCAGTGTGATGCACTCGCCGTGGAGAGCCAGAACCGCGCCCAGGTTGCCATCACCGAAGGCCGCTTCGAGCGATCGCTCGTTCCCATCGACCACGACGACGGCACACTCGCCCTCGACCACGACGAGTTCCCGCGTCCGGGAACCACGATCGAAGACCTCGCGATGTTGCAGCCGAGTTTCGCCAAAATGGGAAGCCACGTCGACCGGGACGCCAACTCCGTGATCACCATCGACCAGACCGCTCTGCTGACATATCCGCACCTCAGTCACATCGAGCACGTGCATCACGCCGGCAACTCGTCGGGCGTGGTCGATGGCGCTTCCGCTGTTCTGGTGACCTCACCCGACTATGCGAGAGCCCACGGGATGACGCCTCGGGCACGTATCACGATGACCGCTGTCGCCGGCACCGAGCCCGTGATCATGCTCACGGCTCCGGGACCCGCTGCGAAGCGGTGCATCGAAAAGGCCGGAATGACATTCGACGACATCGATCTGTTCGAGGTCAACGAGGCATTTGCCTCGGTCGTACTGAAGTTCCTGAAGGACACCGGCGTCGACTGGAACAAGGTGAACGTGAACGGTGGCGCGATGGCTCTCGGTCATCCCATCGGCGCAACGGGCGGAATGCTCATCGGAACACTTCTCGACGAACTCGAGCGTCAGGATCTCAGTACCGGTCTCGTCACGATGTGTACGGGCGGCGGGATGGGCACCGCAACCATCATCGAGCGGATCTGACGTGTCCGACGAGTCAACTCCGGATGCAGCGGCGTCGCCCGCCCCGAACACCGTCACCGACGCAGTTGCGTACCTACGAGCCAACGGATACACCGATGACGTCGAACTCGACGGCGCAAGCCTGTCGTGCGTGCGTACACAGCTGAAATACGCGCTTGCCAATGTGATCGTCGATCACACCTTCCGGTTCGAAGGTGACAGCGATCCGGGCGACGAGGCAATCGTGCTGGGCCTGCGATATCCGGATACGGATGTCAGGGCGACTCTCGTCTCGGCGTTCGGACACGATGCCGACCCTGCGACGACCGAGTTCCTCGCCATGCTGCGCCGCCGATGAAGCCCAGCACGACCACCCGGATCCTGCTCGGCATCCTGGCCACCGCCGGGGTCGCTCACTTCATCGCGCCGAAGGGCTTCGACGGCATCGTTCCTCATGCGTTGCCCGGTTCACCACGGATGTGGACCTATGTCAGCGGCGTCGCAGAACTGGGTGTTGCCGTCACAGTCGCCGTGCCACGGACGCGACGACTCGGCGGCTACCTCGCCGCAGCACTGTTCATCGCCGTCCTGCCGGCGAACATCCAGATGGCCGTCGACTGGGCCGACCGACCACTCGCTCAGCGTCTGCTCGCCTATGGCCGGCTGCCGCTCCAGATTCCGCTGATCTGGCTGGCCCTCGCTGTGGCTCGACGATCCTCACGGGGTGTTCAACTCGCGTGAATCGTGGCGGCGAACCGGTGTGATCGGATTGAACCGCAGCGGAGCTGTCGGTGAGAACGTGCCCTGCAGA
>JAYTRT010000098.1:0-2239 GCA_043746045.1 Actinomycetota bacterium
GGCCCCGAGCGTCGGATGGTTCCAGCGAATGAGCGCCTCGAACCCAGCCGTCGAACCGGACGTCAGATCGATCACCGGCTGATATTCGAGGTACAGCTCATTCCGCTCCAACGCCTCGGGGAGCGCGGCAGCGATGCTCTGGCGGCGATGGATCCGCTCTCGCGATGCCCGGTCGAGCACCACGAAGCGATTGCGACCGTCGGCTTTGGCCTGCAGGAGTGCATGGTCGGCGTCGCGAAGCAGGACATTCGCCGACTCGTTGCCCTCGCTCATGGTCAGACCGATGCTGCCCGTCACACGCACGAGTCGGTCGCCGATCGCGAACGGTTCGTCGAGCAACGACATTGCCTGTCGAGCCAACCGATGCGCTTCTCCGGAGTCGGCGGCGTCGGCGCGCATGATCATGAACTGATCTCCGGCAGAGCGTGCGACGACATCCGCGTGCTCCATTCCCGTCCGCAGTCGGTCGGCCAGGGCGCTCAGCACCTGGTCGCCGATCGAGTGCCCCTCGAGATCGTTCACGACTCCGAACCGGTCGAGCCCGATCACCGCGAGGGCCACTCGGTTGTACGGGCCGGCCAGCACGAGCGCGTCGGCAAGGCTGCTCCGCAGACTGGGCATGTTCGGCAGATCTGTCAACCAATCATGGGTGGCCTGGTGTTCCAACGCCTCCTCGGCGAGATGGCGGCCGGTGATGTCGAGAATCGTTCCCGCGATCGTCGTCGATTCCGAGGTGCGGATCCGTGTCGCCTGGGACAGCACCCACCGGGCCTCGCCATCGGGGCGGATGATCCGGTACTCGCATTCGGCGTGGTCGCTTCCGTCCATCAGCTGATGGGTCGCCCGCTTGACGCGCTCACGATCGTCGGGATGGATGTGCTCGACCCCGATGTTCGCCATCGTCGATGGATCGAACCCGAGCAGCCGGATCAATTCCTCGGAATGCGTTTCGACTCCCGAACTCACGTCGATCTCGAAGCTGCCGAGCCCGGCTGTCTGCTGGGCAATGGCGAGATGCCGGCGGTCTGCTTCGATCTGGCGGATGAACCGGGTCCGCTCGGTGACGTCTCGAGCGATCACCGCGATCCCGATGATCGCTCCTGCGGTCGACCTCACCGGCGAGACCGAGATGGACAGATCGAGACCGATGCCGCTCGATCGGCGCCCCCTCACGTCGAAGTCGGCGATGGAGTCGCCGCGACCTGCGTGATCCAGGACGAGACGGACATCGTCGGCCTGCTCGACCGGAAGAACCACGCCGATGTCTTGCCCGATGGCGTCAGCGGCGGCAAGGCCGAACAGCTCTGCGGCTCGACCGTTCCAACTGAGGATCGAGCCATCCAGCGAGGCCGAGAAGATCGCGTCCTGCGACGATTCGACGATGGCCGACAGCAACGCCTGGGACCGATCACTCTCGAGCCGCCCGGCGATGTTCGAGGTGACCATGATCGTCGCGACCGGCCGACCGTCGCCGTCGAACAACGCGCTCTTGGTCACCTCGACCGGTATCACGGCACCCACTCGGGTGGTCACCCAGACGTCTCCTGACCAGGTTCGGCCGGCCTCGACAGAGGGGTTGCTGCGATCGTGATAAGCCGCCCAGCCCTCGACCGGTTCGCACAGTTCGGAGATGTGCCGGCCGGTGGCCTCACTCGCCGTCCATCCGTAGGTCGACTCGGCGGCGTCGTTCCAAAAGATCACGGCACCGTCGGGATCCGTCGCGACGACGGATTGACCGACGATCGCGAGCAGGGTCTCGCGGAACGCGACACCCTGCTCGACCGATTTCTGATCGGTGATCTCGCGCAGGTGCCCGACAATGCAGCCGACGTCCGGATCATCGACGACGTTGATCGCGATCTGCTCCACCCAACGCACGGTTTCGACGAGGTCGACGATCCTGAACTCGGAGCGGACGTGGTCGCCGAGTTCGGGGATGCGGCCCAGATCAGCCGCGACTGTGTCCCTGTCTTCGCGATGGATGAGATCCAACCAATTCAAGCCAGGCAGTTCGCAGACCTCGATCCCGAACAGCTCTCGGCAGGCCGGACTGGCGAGGAGAATCGTCCCATCGGCGTCGAAGAAAATCGCCAGGTCGGCAACCTCGGCATCGGAAACGTTCGTGTCGAGCGGGCCCAGATCGCGAGTGTCACAGCAGGCGTCGGACGCATCTCCGCCACCAGCCCGAGCACGCGCCATGGAAATTTCCTGTCGTGAGGAATCGAGGCGGCACCGACTG
>JAYTRT010000099.1:0-2239 GCA_043746045.1 Actinomycetota bacterium
TGGACGAGCAAGATCTCGCCGGCTTCGTTGCCGACGATCGCACCGATCGCGACCTTCGGCGTCACGTATCCCGCGATTCCTTCGCCGACGCTGTCCATCCACTCCTGCACGAAATGGTCCTGCTCGCGTCGAACCTCGAGTGCCTCGTCTGCCGCGGCTTTGATGTCGGCGGCAACGTGGAGAACTTCTTCGAAGCGCTCCTTCTCGTAGAGGCTTTCGGTGAAGCCGAGCCCCGTGCGGGCAATCCCGGCAAGGGTTTCGCTCCAGCGCACGAGGTCCCGGGTGAAGTCCTGACCGCCGGCAGCCGCGGAGTTCACATCCGGAAAATCGCTCACCCATCGACCATAGCCGCTGCTGTTTGCGGTCGGACTTTCAGCAGGTCGACGAGGGTGTCACGAACGGGGCGGCAAACGGGGGCAGCAGGAACGCAGCTGCCGGCAGGCCGTACGCCGTGTAGTCCGAGGCGGTGATCTCGACGTCATGCGGGAGGTGCAGCGTGCCGAGGAAGAACGAGGCCAGCCCGTACTGTTGGTCGATCTTGGGAATCAGGCACGACAGGTCGAGCTCGTTCAGGCGGTCGATCAGGTGCTGTCGGAGTGCGTCGGATTTCGTGACCTCGGCCGGCGAGCGTTGATCGAAATACCCGAGCTCGGTGGCGTCGGTCCGGGCGCGCATCGCCTCGATGTTGGCGTCTCCGAGCACCACCCAGAGCACCGCATTCGCGCTCGATTCGGGGAGGACGCGATGTGGCATCGCTCCAGCGGCGCTGCCCGAATCGACACCGACGTGCTTCCCGTGCTTTTCCAGGTCGAGGAGGACGCCGAACGGCACGCCACCGAGTGTGGCGGGATCGTCCCACCGGATGAGGTAGCGATCGGACGTGTCCAGCTTCGAGCGGATGACCGCGTCGAGGCCACCGACAATGCTCGAATTACGCGGTCCCGGGTTCTGCTCACCGAGCGCGTTCGCCGTCGCCAACCCGGACATCACGATCGCGATCAGCAATGCGCCAGCGACAACGAACTTGGTCTGCAACGTGCGGACAAGGACCATCGCACACCCGAGGAAGACCCATGCCGTGATCAACCACCACCACCGGATCACGTAGTCGTAGAACTCGCCGAACACGCGTGAGGTCGAAAAGACGCCGACCACGGTGAGGCCGCCGAGCAGGATCAACAGACGAATCAACATCGACCGTTGGCTGTTGTCACGTCGACGGATCAGCAATGCGACGGAGCCGCCGATGACGGCGATCGCGATGATCAGCCCGATGATGTTCGGGGCCGCCGTCGGCTGACGGAAGTCGCCTCGGATCCACGGCCCAGGCAGCGCGATCTCGCCGGCGAAGGCCTTGATCGCCGCGGCAAGGCCGACGAACGGACGTGGCGAGCCATCGGGCTCGGTACTGGCCGTGAAGTGTTGCCAGAGGATGCGCAGGTTGCCAGGATCGCGACGGATCTGATCGATCACCGGCGGAGTCCACATCGCCACCGTGACCGCGACGGCGATCCACCACGAACGCACCACGCCGGTATGGGTGTCGCCCTGGCGTTGGCGATGCCATTGCACTGCGAGGATCGCCACCATCGCAGCCAGTGCGGCACCGACGAGCAGGACATACCCGGTGTGGCACTGCACTGCGAAGAAACCGCAGAACGCCGCGGCCGGGAGCCAGCGGTGCCGACCGCACGAGATTCCCCAGCAGAGGGCGATGAAGCAGAAGAACGCGAACACGCCGCCCCACGGATTCCACGGTTCGATGAACACCGCAGGCCCGAGCGAGTAGACCAGCACGGTCGCGACCACGGCGGTCAGCAGCCCGCCGACGTTGCCGATCAGCCGGCGGACGGTGACCACCGTCGCGACGATGAACGCGACCTGCATCAGCGTCATCCCGAGCTCGAGACCGAACGACGACCGCGCGGTCAGGAGGTAGGTCGGTAGCAGAGCGAACCACATCGCCGGACCTGGGTGCGAGCCCTGTCCGTACGGTTTGAACGCGTCGCCGATCCGGCCGGCCGCACCGATCAACGGTGGGTGCGAGAAGAAGCCGGAAACGTGCAGTTCGGCCTGGGCCATGTCGCCCGTCGGGTACCACGTCACCCTGCTGACGCTGATCAGGGCGACGACGAGCGGGACCGCCATTGCGATGAGCACGGCGACGGTCGCCACTGTGATCCGGCGCTCGTCGATGACCGGCAGATCCGCTTCCGTTTCGATCGGCCGATCCTAATCT
>JAYTRT010000100.1:0-2238 GCA_043746045.1 Actinomycetota bacterium
GGTCGTGGGAGGCGGCCACGCGTGCCAGCTCATCGGTCGGCGGGAAGACCGGCTGGGGGGGCACGACGCGCGCCCCGGCCGGTACCCCGAGGACCCGGATAAAGTCCCGGAAGGTGGCGTTGTCGTGCACGAGCAGGATACGCGCCTCGCGATCACCGACGACCCGGAAGGTGTGCGGCACACCGCGCGGCATCGACACCCAGTGGCCGGCGCCGACGACCGACACGTCGTCGCCGCACTGCACCACCATCTCGCCATCGAGGATGTACCAGGTGTCGTCGAGATCGTCGTGCACGTGCAGCGGTGGCGAGGAGCCGACCGGCAAGGTCATCTCCAGCACGATCGTGTCCATGCCGGGGGCGCATCGATGCTCGACGACCAGGACGTCGAGGAACCACCATGCTTGCGCCTGCTCGCTGTGGGGACCGTCAATTACTGCTGTACTCATGTCACGCCTTCTATCTGGAGGTCCGGAGCGAAGCCGGGTGCCCGCACCATGTGATGTCGAAACCCGATCTTCCTAACGATCAGGTTTCCTTATGATTGGATCGTATGGTATCCTTACGATTATGTCAAGCGAAAGTCCGAACGAAGGCCCGTACCTGGGTGGGTTGCTGCGTCTCGGTTGGCAATGGGTCCGCGAGCAGATCTTCTCGGGTGTGCTCGCCGCCGGATACGACGACCTGAACCCCGCCCATGTCGGACTGTTTCGCCATCCCACCCTCGACCGGCAGCGCCCGTCCGCCCTCGCCGACCAGCTTCAGATCACAAGACAGTCGGTCAACGACCTACTGGGTCACCTCGAACAGTGCGGCTACCTCACCCGAGAGACCGATCCAGCCGACGGGCGCGCCCGCGTCGTTCGACTCACCGCCAAGGGACGCCGCCTCGAAAAGACCATCAACGGTCACGCGCAAGCAGCCGAGCTCAAGATCGCCGAGCTGCTCGGACCGCGCCGGTTCTCGCAGCTCCGCAACGAACTCGAAGAACTCGCAAACTACGTAACCCACAACGACCGGCCGCCTCTCCGATGACTGACGAACAACCACGGATCTGACGAACCGTTCGGTTGTCGCGTTGCAGAGTCGAGCGGCCCGTGCTCGCGTGGTGTCGGTTACCCGCGACCGAAACAGATCGAACGCCCGATGCGATCGCGATCGCAGGGGACCGCCGATCGAGAGCGACCCCCAGCTGATCGTGTTCGATTCTGCTACGTTGAAGCCGAAGGCACTGGCGCAGGACACGCGCTCACCCTCGGATTGAAGTCCGCGAACAGCCCGCTCGGATTGTACTTCCATGCCCAGACATGGAGGATGTAGACCGGCAGGTAAGGGTGGTGGTGGAATTCCTGGCCGAACAGGATGGGCGGGTCGGCAGGATCGACGAGATTGTCGGGAACGATGTACTCCACCCCAACGAGCTTGAGGCGGCCGCCTGCGGTGATCTCGTAGACCGCTGCCTCGGGATCGTTCGCGTTCACGTCGCCATCGATCCCCTTGACGTAGTGAACTCCCATTCCGCCGGCTGCATCGTCGAAGCAGGTGGGGTCACCCACGAGACCGAGACCCGCTGTTGGGGTACCCCCGACCTCGGGTGGGATCGCGAACGCCTCGTACCCGTTGTCGAGCGCGTTCGAAAGCCTGCGGTACCCGGCGGTCGCCCGCCTCAGCTCTGCCAGTTCTCTCGCTACATTTGCCTGCTTGTTGTGTCCTCCCGAGCGGTGGTCGGCGCGTTGGCCACCGGCTCTTGCGTCCGATGTGGTTGACATCAGCAACGCTGCTGTCATTGCCATGATGGTGATGGTCTTCTTCATAGCCGGTCCTCTCGTCGATGGGCTTCTGTCCGCTTTTGTCTGGTCGTATGCGGCTTGCGGTTATCTCAGGAGTGTTCGCTGACGGGGTAGATCGCGTCGGCGACGAGACCGTGTGCTTCGTGGTGAACGGCACGGGCGTCGTGCGCTGTCGCTGCTTCGACGAGGCAGAAGATCTTTCCGGCCTTCTCGTCGACCCAATACCGGAGATAGGACACGCCGTACTTGTCTTGGGTCGCTAGGTCTTTCCGATGGGCCTCGGCTACATCGCTGACTGAGACACCACCTTCGATGTTGTGGACATCCATGAACAGTGACATTCGCTGCCTCCTCGGCGCTGTTGTGATAACGAGGTCGAACGTAACGTCGCCGTCGAGCGAGGTCATGAGGGTCAGCCACCTAGATCTTCTGTTTGGCTACCCAGATTC
>JAYTRT010000101.1:0-2230 GCA_043746045.1 Actinomycetota bacterium
TCGATGTGCCGACGGCCGGCCGTGCGACGCTGTCGTACAACACCCCGCCGTCGCGTTCGCTGTGGCTGGTGGTGCAGTTGCTGATCTGGTTGGCGATTGGCTTGGTCGCAAGTCGGTTCAGCCTGGCCCGCTTGCCTCAGCGCCGCCGGCCGCTTGCCCGCGTCGTGGACACCGCGCCGGTCGCAGACCTCACTGCGCCGTTGGTTGCAACTGACGGCGACGATCTGCCGTGGGTGGACAGCGAAGAGGAGCGGTCATGAGTAGGCGATTCCTGGCCATCTCGACAGTGATCGTGCTGCCGATCCTGCTGCTGATCGGTTTCACGCGCAGCGATCCACCGCCGGCGACGCTGCCCACATTCGCTGCGCTCGGCGCACCGTCGATGCCGTTTGTTCCCCATCAGGGTTTCATCAACTCCACCTGGTTCTGCCCCGGTGTGCCCACTGGCGGAACCGGGCTTGGTGGCTCGGTGACGGTCGCCAACCCCTCTGACGCGCCGTTGTCGGGCCAACTCACCGTGTTCAACGACGTTGCTGGCACCGAGCCGGCGGAGCAGCGCTTCGAAGTGCCGGCGCGCGATACGGTCGTCGTCGATCTGGCCACGGTGCTGTCGGCTGGCACCTATCTGTCGGCGATGGTGGAGATCACGGGCGGTGGCGGCTTCGTCGAGCAGCAGGCCGATCACCCCGATGGCAGTGCTGTCAGTCCATGTTCCAACAGCACCTCGGCCAATTGGTACTTCGCCGACAACTACACGCTGGGGGACAGCAAGGAAGACATCGTCATCACCAACCCGTTCCCAGACCAGGCGATTGTTGACTTCGCATTCGGGAGCGAGGGTGGCACATCAACCTCGCAAAAGCTGTTGGGCGTGCCCGTGTCGGGGCACTCGGTACTGATCGTCAACCAGACGTTCTTCAAGCTCGACGAAACGGTGTTGGGCATGTCGATCGTGGCCTCGCGGGGCCGAGTGGTCGTCGGACGTGCGCAGCAGTATCTCGGCGAACGCCATGGCTACTCCATGTCGCTGGGGTCGCCGGCCGGTTCCGTTAACTGGTGGTTTGCCGATGGCGAGAACAACGGCAACTACGAGCGCTACAGCATTTACAACCCGGGTACCGAGGAGGCGACTGTGCAGCCGATCTTCTTGGGTGTCAATAGCGACACGTTCGGCAACGACGTCGAGCCGATCACGATTGCACCTGGGCGTGTGGCATCGTTGAGCATCAAGGACGTCCCCACGCTGCCAGCCGGCCGCCACGGCGCCCAGTTCTCATCGCTGACCGGCGCGCCCGTGGTGATCGAGCGTGCCATCACTCGTCAGGCGGGGGAGGGTTTCGCCACCACTGTCGTCCGTGGTGTCGAGCAGTACTTTGCCGAGCCCGGGTATTTCCGCTGGAGCATGGCCATTGGCACCGATCTCGCTGTCGACAATGTGCTGGTGGTGCTCAACGTCTCGTTTACCGATGCAACGGTTGCAGTCAAGGCGCTGGGCCCCGGTGGTGAAGTCGATCTCCCCGGCTTGGAAGCGGTGCCCGTGCCGGCCAATGGTGTGATCACAATTGCGATCCCCGACCAGGTCGCGGCCCTTGGTCATCCGCTGATCGTTGTGGGCACACAACCGATCATCGTCGAACGCCTGCTGCCTCGCGGTGGCGACCTTCGTGGTCGCTCCGGGTCGCTGGCGCTGCCGGGCTGAGAGGGCCTACACCATGCAACAGATTCTGACCGCGTTGGCTGTTGTCGCGGCGGCGGTCGTGGCGGGTCTGGTGCTACGCCGCCGGCAGGTGGTGCAAGCGCCGACGCAGCCAAGTGTGGCGGTGCCCGCGCAGCTGGATCGGGCCGACTTTGCGGCGCCGACCCCGTGGCTGGTGGCGGTGTTTTCGTCGGCAACGTGCACGACGTGCGCCGATGTGGTGCGTAAGGCACGGGTGCTCTCGTCGCCAGAGGTGACGGTGCTCGACATCGAATTCGGTAGCGCCAAAGACCTGCATAGGAAGTACAACATCGAGGCGGTGCCGATCGTTGCCATCGCTGATGCCGACGGCGTGGTACGAGCAGGTTTCGCTGGCCCGGTCACCGCGACCGATCTGTGGGCAGCCGTTGCCGAAGCCCGTCAGCCAGGCACCAGCACGCCGTGTGACTAGACGACGTGTGACTAGTCGACGTGTGCGGCCGTGTCGTTGGTGACGCCAGTGTCGTCGGTGACGGCAGTGTCGTTGGTGACGCC
>JAYTRT010000102.1:0-7076 GCA_043746045.1 Actinomycetota bacterium
TGGGATGTGCGGATCGATTCGACGGGGGCGGGTGTGACGGCGCTGCTCGAGCGTGACCGTGCGCTCACCGAACTTCATCGGGGGCTGGCGTCAGCGACAGCGGGCCGGGGAACGATCGCACTCGTGACGGGCGAGGCCGGAGCCGGCAAATCGAGTCTCGTCGGCGCGTTCCTCGCGCAGGCTGCTGGCAATCCACTGGTGCTCCGGGGAGCGTGTGATCCCCTCACGGTCCCGCGGCCGTTCGGACCGCTCATCGACGCTGCAGGTGACGTGAACGCGGCCCTGGCGCGCACCATGATCGCCGGAGTCAGTCGCTCCGAAGCGCTCGCGCTCGGTCTGTCGCTCATCGACGGCAGCCACAGTGGTGCGCGGCCGACCGTGCTCGTCATCGAAGATGCCCACTGGGCCGACGATGCGACGTTGGACCTGTTGACCTACCTGGGTCGGCGCTTGCAACGCCATCGAGCGCTGATCATCGTGACGTTCCGAGATGAAGAGGTTGGGCCGTCACATCCGTTGCGAAGCCGATTGGGCGAGCTGTCCTCGACGATCGGCTTCCGAGTACAGCTCCAGCCGCTCTCGATCGAAGCAGTCGGCGAGCTCGCGCTCGGGAGCGGGCTCGACGTGCACGCCCTGCACGAGTTCACGGGCGGGAATGCCTTCGCGGTGACCGAAGTGATCGCCGCAGGAGGTGAGACGCTTCCGGGTACCGTTCGGGACGCAGTGCTCGCCCGGGCCGGCAGCCTGGCCCCCGACGCTCGCAGCCTGCTCGACGCGGCATCGATCGTGCCCGGTCGCGTCGAACGCTGGGTGCTCGAGCACATCGCCGCGACGATCGATGTCGGAGATGCAATGGACGCATGCATCGATCGAGGCTTGCTGCTGCCCGATGCCGAGGGCAACGTCTCGTTCCGTCACGAACTCGCCCGCCTCTGCGTTCTCGACGGGATGCCGGCCGGGCAGCGTCGGACCTTCCACGGTCGAGCGCTGAGCGCTCTGCGCGATCCGGCGATCGGCCGAGGCGATCCTGCGCGACTCGCGTTCCATGCCGCCGGCGCGGAGGACGGTGCAGCGGTGCTCGAGCACGCCCCGATTGCAGCAGCGCAGGCCGCAGGGCTCGGCGCCCACCGAGAGGCAGCGCGCCATCTCGAGAACGCAGCCCGCTACCGGCATCGACTCACGCCTGCTGTTCGCGCCGGGTTGATGGTGGACCTCGCCGCCGAGCTGATCATGATCGGCAACTACGATGGGTCGCTGTCGACCTACGACGAAGCGATCGAGGCGTACGAGTCGGTCGGTGATGCAGAGGCGCACGCTGACGCCCTGGTGGGGAGCACCCGCCCGGCCACGATGCTGGGTCGCGTCGCTGACGCGACGGAGCGCATCCGGCGCGCTGAAGCGCTGGTCGGCGCCGGTCCGCCTCGGCGAGCCTTGGCGAGGGTGATGGCCGCTCGGGCTTCTGCTCACATGCTCGCGCGCGAGTTCGACGCTGCTGAGGAACTGGGGCAGGTCGCGATGCACATCGCGCGGGTGGTCGGCGATGACCGTGTGCTCGCATCGGCGATGATCCAAAGTGGCATCGCGCTGGGAATGAGCGGCGACGATGCGGGGCTTGAAAGGATCCGAACCGGGATCACCGTCGCGCAGCGTGCGGGCGATGACGACCTCGTCGCGACCGGTTGGCTGCAGATCGGATCCGGCTACGGCGAGCTTCGTCGCTACGACATCGCTGTGCCGGCGCTGCTCGAGGGAATCGCGTACGCGGAGGCGCGCGAGAACGTCAATGCGTTGCACTACATGACCGCCTGGTTGGGGAGGTGTGAGCTCGAGCTCGGGCAGTGGGACGCCGCCGCGGCAGACGCCGGCGGCCTCGTGCGCAATCCGAGATGCCGTGGCATCAGTCGCTTCGTGGCGCTCGTGACGCTGGGCTGGTTGCGCGTCCGTCGTGGTGACCCCGAAGTCTGGGTGTTGCTCGACGAGGCTCTCGTCCTGGCGAGATCGACCGGCCACATCCAACGGCTCTGGCCGGTGGCGGCGTGTCGTGCCGAAGCGGCATGGATGGAACGACGCCTCGACGACGAGCTCGGGCTCGTCGACGAGGTGGCGACCATCGCAGCCGAGCTGCGGTACGGGCCGGCGCTCGACGAGCTTCGTTTATGGCGACGTGTCGATGACGATCTGGACCGCGGCGAACTCGGCGCTGCGCAGTTCCCGTTCGGTTCTGTCGACGGACGCCCGGACCTGGCTCGCGACCGATGGGCGGCGCTCGGCTGTCCATACGAGCAGGCGGTGGCGATGTTCGCGATCGGCGGCATCGACGACTTGCGTGGAGCGCATCGGATCTTCGACGCCCTCGGCGCCGCGCCGATGCGGGAACGCACCGCCAACGCCATGCGCGCGCTCGGGAGCTCCGCCCCGCGACGGCCCGCAGCATCGGCCCAGGCGAACGCTCACGCCCTGACCAACCGCGAGCTGGCCGTCTTGGGTCTCGTCGCGACAGGGCTGACCAACAAGGGCATCGCCGGTGAACTGCACATCAGCGTCAAGACCGTGGATCACCACGTCTCAAACGTGCTCGGCAAACTGGGTGTCCGCTCACGAGCCGAGGCTGCCGTCGCAGCGGAACGTCTCGGTCTGACCTCGACCGCCGTGAGACGGTGACGTCGTGGCGATATGGGTGGTCGGAGACGCGATATGGGCAATCTTCCCCATGTCGCAACCGAGGTTCGGCGTTCATGCTGGATCTCGTGGTCACCACCGGGACCACTGAACCCAGGAGGTTCCCATGCCCAAGTACGTCATCGAACGCAATATGCCCGGCGCTGGCCAGATGAGTGCCGACGATCTCCGGAGCGCATCGCAGAAATCGAACGAGGTCCTTGCGACCATGATGCCTCGCGCTCAGTGGCAACAGAGCTACGTCACCGACGACAAGCTGTTCTGCATCTATCTTGCCGACGACCCGGAGGCCATTCGCGAGCACGCAGCAAAGGCCGGCTTCCCGGTCGACGCGGTGCGTCTGGTCTCCGCCGTCATCGACCCGACGACCGCTGGCTGAGCGTTCGAACCAATGAACCCTCCGGTGCCGCCGGTGCCTTCGATACGGGCGATGCCACTGTTGCCGCCGCTCGCATCGCTGGCATCGCTGGCATCGCTGGCATCGCTGGCATCGCTGGCATCGCCAGTTTCGGATGACCATGGATCCGTGGGTGGTTGACAATGGTGTCGAATGTCGAACGCCGCAACTCGCGTTACACAATCCGCCGCGAAGAACGGCCGTCTCGGCTGTGCGCTGCGTGAGCCACATTGAGTGGTGCGCTGCGAGAATGCGCAATGGACTACGACGCGATCGCCGCTCATTTCCTGATACCGGGCGCCGACCCTCCGCCCGCCCCCGCCCTGCCTCATAGCGACGCGCGCCGGCTCCGCGACGCGCTGGAACCGATCGCCACCATCGGGTGGTGGTCCCGCGAGGCATCGTCGGCAGTCACCGCACTTGGTCATGACTTCTTCGACGGATACGTCTGGGGACGCGCCGCATCGTTGGGAATCGATGTCGACCCGTCGATCGTGGTCGCTGCGTTCGGCGTGTTCGAGCCGTCGATGATCGCAGCGGTGTACGCGCACGGTCGCTCCGTGTCCACCCGGGACGCCGTACTGACCGCTCGTGCCGACGGCGCTGCGAAGGGACTCGCGGCGGCCACGGTCGGTGTGCCCGAGAGCATCGTCGCGCGAGTCGGCGGCAACCTGCTCGACGCGGTGCGCTGGCTCGACGGCGCCGGGCGCCCGCTGTTCTCCGCGCTGAGGTCGCTGCCGACGCCCGTATCTGCCTACGGTCGGGCCTGGCGGGCCGCCGAACTGGTTCGCGAGCACCGCGGCGACGGTCACGTCGCCGCGTTCGTTGCAGCCGGTCTGGCAGCCGTCGAGATCAACGTGTTGACCGAGGTCTGGCTCGGGTTCGACGTTGGCGAATACTCATCGACCCGCGCCTTCTCGCCCGACCGGATCACCGCAGCAGCGGATCGGCTCGGTGCGCTCGGGTTGCTCGATGAGTCGCGACAGCTGACCGACGTCGGACGCGCGCTTCGCGACCAGATCGAGGCTGCCACCGACATTTCGCAGTCAGCACTCGTGGCCGCGCTCGGCGACGATCTCGCCGAGACCATCGCGGGTGCCGAGCGGATCGGCGCAGCCGTGCTGGCCGCACGGGGGGCACCCGCCGACCCGCGCAAGCGGGCTGCGGGCTGAGCGGACCCGGCGCCGGCTGCGACGGCGGGACGGGGTCTCTCGTGGCGATCGCTGGGTTCACGTGACGGGCCGGTGGTCGGCACGTACGACACGCGCCGATGCGACGCTCACTGTCAGACGGTCGGCGATTGCATGAGAAGCGCGATCATCGGGTCGTTGAACGTCGCCCACTCCCCTTTACTGAAGTTGACGTCCACGTCGATCCGCTCACCGCTGGCGAACTCGACGTGGAGATGCTGGCTCATCCGCCCGCGCTCCTCGGCCGTGACTCGGAACGACGAACGCGCCCAGACCGTGGGGGGCCGTGTGACCGAGAAGTCCTGTCCGGCGATGAAGTCGAACATGTTGACAGTCGTCGGCGTGATGGCGACGAGCTGGTTCTGGACGACAGTGTCACGGATCTGGCGACGGTTGCGGTTGAAGATCCGCCCACCGACGAACGACATCGACGTGATCGCCTTGCCGAGGAGAGCGTCGGACACCAGGCCGCTCACATAGCCGGGCGTGGAGATGAACCCCACGGCGAGGATGGGTTCGGCCAGGTAGGGCTGAATCTGCCGGATGTAGGTGTTTCGATACTGAACCGCGTTGGGAATGGGCATCGTGCCAGTAGACATCGCTCTCGCCCTGGGCGTCATGAGTACCCAGTGCTCATCGCCGGTTCGACCTGAGTCAGCGATCCCGGCCAACACACAGCAAACTCGGAAGCGGCGCCGGGTGGAAACCTGACTTCGCCAACGACGAAGCAACCGACGTGGGTTCGTGTCTGATCGTCACGCTCGGTAGTGAACGTTCTCGAATTTCTCGCGTCCGATTCGAGGATCGTGTTCGGCTACACGCTCCTCGAATGCAGCGATCTCGACGAGGCGATGCGATGGGCCGCGATGATTCCGGCCGCACGTGAGGCGTCGATCGAGATCTGCGCCGTGGTCGGCACGGGCAGGCCACGCTGAGCGAAAGACCGCTGGAATCCGCCAATATCGCTTGGTCGTCGGTGTGTCTTGACGTACCGTTCCGACGCGTAGGCTCGTGATGGCATGGGCAGCGCGCGAAGTCTCGCGAAGTTGATGTTCGCGTCGTGGCTCGGCGTGTTCGCGATCGGCATCCGGGTGAGCGACACGCGGGCGGCTGTGGCGAGCCGCCTCGATTCGCCGCAGCAAGCGTATGCCGCCGTTCCGATTGCGTGGCCCGGTGCGGGCCGTTTTCTGGCTGCGCCGATGGTCGCCGGTGGCGACGTGATGGGCAGGGGTGCGGTACGGATCCAGAACGGTGTGGTCACGAGCGAGACGTCGAATTTCGACGACGCGCCGCCGGAGATGTCGTTGCGGACGTTCGCCTGGGTCGATCACGGTTCAACCGGGTTCTCTGCCGTGTTCCGGTTCGTGCACCCGATCGTGCAGTTGCACGCGTGGCGAAGGATCGATGTACGCCACACCATTACGGTGGTGCTCACTGCTCCCGACGGCGTCGTGCATGCGGTTGAACTGCAGGCCGATGGGACGACGGCCTTCGGCAACGTCACAGGTGGGGTACTCACTCCGACTGGTGCTTCGACGAGCGCGATCGCTGGCAATGTCGCTGTTGTCGACGTGCCGGCGTCGCTCGGGGTGACGTCCGAGTGGACGGTGCAGGGTTTGATCAAGGTGGAGTCGGATCAACGACTCCACCCCAACAACTCGATCAACTTCGACACCGGCTACCTTGCCGGAACATCGGTCGTACCGGTCGGACTCCTGACCGGCGCTGCCGGAGCGACACTGCCAACCACCCCGATCGTCGACGCGCTCACGACACTGATGGGTGCCGCTGCTCCGCCTCGCGTTGCACCAACTCCGTCGATGCGACCGACTGAGGTTCGCTTCGAGGGCCAAGGGACCACCCTGGTTCTCGTCGTCAGCCTCGCAGCGCCACCATTCGGGATTCTCGCGAACCGCGACGCACTCGAGATCGATCTCGTCGAACCCGGCATCAATTCGATCACGTCACCAACGCAGATCATCTGGTTTCCCTCTCAGCCCGGCGAGCCGACCGCCGACGCATTCATCGGCGACGCGAACTACGTCGGCTCGATCCCCGTGACCGTTCGCGGCAACGAAGTCAGCTTCGCTCTCGGCGCAGCAACGATGACCCCGCGGCCTGCGACCCCGAGCTCCAGTGGTGAGCTGCCGATGGATCACTACACGGGCCCGATCAACCTCGTCGTGAGCCGAGACGAGACCGTTTCATCCGCCGACGGCGAGGCCCGCTTCGTGTTCGCCGAAACTGCCGCCGAGCAGCCGACCTATCCCGCGCCGGCCAAGGCCGTCGATGCCGCAGTCGTCAACCTGAACGGTCCGGCGATCACGATCACGCGAGCCTCGACCGGCGTCACCGCAACCGGGTTCATCGACTCGAATGGAACGTTCTTCGCCACAAGCCCGTCCGATTACTACAGCGGTCTCATCGATGCTCACGGCGACGCGTCGTTCTACGACGCATCGCTCGCTGCAGGCCCTGATGGCGAGGTGACGCTCGCGCCGGTGCAAGTCGACCGCGACTACACCGCAGTTGCAGTCGCAGCGGCGCTGACCGTGCCAGTGCTGATCGGCCAGACAAGCATGAAGGGCGATCTCAGCAACCCTCCGGCTCTGCTGACCTTCTCGCCTCCACCATCCGCGACCCGACCATGGACAGAACGGTTGACGAAAGCCGCCGGCAGCCCCGCTAGCGCAAATCAGCCAGGAATCGGCGACTGGCCCCTGACCGCAATCACGTCCACTGCAAGCGAGGGATTCGTCGGACCAAACGGTCCATTCGCGATTCGGGTGTTCTCAACTGCGAGTGCCGAC
>JAYTRT010000103.1:0-2217 GCA_043746045.1 Actinomycetota bacterium
CAGGGCCGACCGGCACAGGGGCACAGGGCCTTCATTCGGCCATTCCTCACGGGCCTGTCCCCGTCGTCACCGAGGACCTCGGGCACGGACTCGTGACGATCGACCTGAGCCCGAGCTTCCGCGCTGACACCGGCGGGGATCAACGGTTGGCGATCGGCCAGATCGTCTTGACGATGACGCAGCTCAGCGGTATCTCCCAGGTGACCTTCACCGAGAACGGCGCCAAGGTCAAGGTTCAATTGGCCGATGGCCAGCTGAGCGACGAGGGAGCCATCCTCTACGCTGCCGACTACACGCAGCTGATGCTCTCGACCGCGCCGACCAGCACCACGACGACCAGCACCACGACAACCAGCACCACGACAATCAGCACCGCCTCGATCAGCACCGCGCCAGCGCCAACCACGTTCGACGCCGGTCCGACAGCGACATCGGCAGCGGCAACTCAGACAGCGGACCCGAGCGTCTCACCGTCCCAGACCTCGTTGCCTCGCGCCTGACCCACACGCACGCGGTTGTCAGTACCCGAGGCGCTCGATCCGGTCTGGTTTTCGCTGCCAGTCCTTGTCGACCTTGACGAACAGCTCGAGGAATGCGCCCTTCGGCATCTGGGCGCGGGCGCGTTGGCCGACCTCTTTGAGGACAGCGCCGTGCTTGCCGATGACCATCCCCTTCTGACTCTCGCGTTCGACGATGATCTCGCAGCGAACTCGCGGCCATTCCCACTCGGTGATCCTGGTCGCGATGGAATACGGCAGTTCGTCCTCGAAGATGGCCAGCAACTGCTCGCGTACGAGCTCTGCCACCCATTCTTCCTCGGGGATGTCGCTGACCGTGTCGATGTCGAAGTAGGCGGGACCTTCCGGCATCAGCGAGGCGAGGTGAGCGAGCAGTTCCGGCACGCCGTCGCCGGTCTTGGCCGAGACAGGGAAGTAGGCGGCAGCTTCCAGATGTCCGGCGCGGATCAGCTGCTTGAGCACGTTCTGCTTCGATGCGGCGTCGACCTTGTTGACGACGACCACGGCCTTGGTGATGTCGATCCGGGCTGCGACCCATTGATCGCCGGAGCCGAACGGCATCGTTGCGTCGATCACGAGACACACGACATCGACGTCCTCGGCGGACTCGAGCGCGGTTGCGTTGACGCGCTTGCCGAGTGCGGTCACCGGCTTGTGCAGACCCGGTGTGTCAACGAAGACGAGCTGCGTGTCCGGGAGGTTGACGATGCCGCGAACGCGCTTGCGCGTGGTCTGAGGCTTGTCGCTGACGATGCTCACTTTCTGACCGCACACGGCATTGAGCAGCGTGCTCTTGCCGACATTCGGTCGGCCGACGAACGTGATGAATCCGGAACGCATTCGGACCAGCCTACGGCCGCCCCGGAATCGATCGGGGCTGCTGGGCTCGGCCGGGACTTCGGCTAGACCTTGCTGTCCCGGCCGGCCCAGAACGGGGCACGCAGCTCGCGCTTGAGGATCTTGCCGCTGCCCGTCTTCGGGAGCTCGTCGGTCCACGTGATCGAACGCGGGATCTTGTATCCGGCCAGCTTCTCCTTGGCATGCGCTATCACGTCGGCATCGGTCAGGCCGGCGCCCTCACGCTGGACCACCACGGCGTGGACTGTTTCGCCCCACTCGTCGCTCGGGATGCCGAACACGGCGCTTTCGTAGATGTCCGGGTGAGCCTCGAGTGCGGCCTCGATCTCGGCGGGGTAGATGTTCATCCCACCAGAGATGATCATGTCCTTCTTGCGGTCGCAGATGTAGAGAAAGCCCTCGTCGTCCCAGTAAGCGATGTCGCCCACCGTCTGGTAACCGTGCTTCTGATCGGCCTCGAACTTGTCGTGCTGCTTGTAGTAGTCGGCGAACACCGCCGGGCTCTTCACGAACAATTCGCCCGGATGGTCCGGGCCGGTACCCGTGATCTCGATGCCGTCGTCGTCGAACAACTTGATGTCGACGAGGGGTGCGGGCTTGCCGCACGATCCGGGCTTGCGCAGTTGGTCCTCGGGACGAAGCACGCAGTTGACACCCAGTTCGGTGCTTCCGTAGACCTCGAACAGCGAGTCGTGCGGGAAGTCGGCGAGATACATCTGCTTCAGCGCGAAGCTCCACGGCGCGGCGTTGGCGATCATCCGCTTCATCGACGATGTGTCGTACTTCGACTTGACGTCGGCCGGTAGTGAACAGATCATCCGGATCGGAGTCGGCGCACTGA
>JAYTRT010000104.1:0-2211 GCA_043746045.1 Actinomycetota bacterium
TCAGGATTGCGCGATCGACCTTGTCGAGGCCACGCTCGTCCACGCCGAACACGGCGAGTCCCGTGCGGGCCGTGTGTTCGTTGATCGTTCCGTCGCCACGCACCTGTGCGTAGTCGCGAACCCGTCGAAGCAGCCGATTGGCGATTCGTGGAGTACCACGACTGCGGCGGGCAATCTCCCACGCTCCTTCCACGGACACGGACACATCGAGGATGCCGGCGGCGCGCCGGACGATTGCTTCCAACTCGTCGTCCTCGTAGTAGTCGAGGCGGGCGATGAAGCCGAACCGGTCGCGCAGCGGGCCGGTGATCATGCCTGTGCGAGTCGTCGCACCGACGAGGGTGAACGGTGGCAGGGGCAGACGGATCGATGATGCAGCCGGCCCCTTGCCGACGACGATGTCGAGTTGGAAGTCCTCCATCGCCGGATAGAGGATCTCCTCGACGGCGCGCGACAGTCGATGGATCTCGTCGATGAACAACACGTCGCCCTCTCCGAGTTTGGTCAGAATGGCGGCGAGATCGCCGGCCCGTTCCAACGTCGGCCCGGACGTGATGTGCATCTGCACGCCCATTTCCGCGGCGACGATGCCTGCCAGGGTCGTCTTGCCGAGTCCTGGTGGGCCCGCCAGCAGCACATGGTCGATCGGTTGGTTCCGCATCAGTGCAGCCTCGAGCATGATCGTCAGGTGCTCTTTGACTTCGCGCTGACCAACGAAGTCGGCCAGCCGGCGGGGGCGGAGTCCGACTTCTTCGACTTCTTCGACGTGATCGTTGATCCCGGGATCGGTGAACTCCTCACGCACGCCGGGCCCCCAGTCGTTGCAACGCCTCGCGCAACATCGTCGCTGCACTCGCCTGACCGTCTTGACCGGCACCGTCGCGACCCGTCATCTCGCGCAGCGTGTCGCGGACCTCTTCCGGGGCGTAGCCCAGTCCGTACAACGCCTCCCGCACGTCGGACAACGCCGAGCTGCCGCCACCGTCTGCGGCAGCGTGCGATCCGACCGGATCGAGGATCGGCAGGTTGAGCCGGCTCTTCAGTTCGATCAGGAGCCGTTCCGCTGTCTTCTTGCCCACGCCTGGAACGAGGGTGAGTGATGCGATGTCGCTGGACGCAACGATGTCGATCAGCGAATGTGGAGCGTGGGTGCCGAGGATCGCCATCGCCATCGACGGCCCCACTCCGTGGGTTGAGACGAGGATCTGGAATGTCGTTCGCTCGTCGCGGCGCAGGAATCCGAACAGCAACTGAGCGTCTTCGCGGATGTGATGGTGGACATGGAGGAACACCGTCGCACCCGGCTCCAGTTCGGCCAGCGTTCTCGGCGTCACCGTGACCAGGTAGCCGACACCGCCGACTTCGAGGAGGGCCTCGCTGTCGGTGTTGCGCTCGAGAACCGTGCCGCGCAGTGAGCCGATCATGGGATCAGTCCTTTCACGACCGGGCGGCCAGCACGGTCTTGATCTGCTGTCGCAGCGGTGCCATCGCGAGGTGACACAGCGCGAGCGCCGCGGCATCGGCGGCGTCGGGCGGCTTGGGGACAGCCGTCAGTCCGAGACGCGCCTGGACCATCTTCTGCACCTGCGCCTTGTCGGCGTTGCCCCACCCAGCCACTGCCCCCTTGACCTGATTCGGCGTGTATTGGACGACGTCGCAGCCGCATGCCCATGCTTGGGCGAGAGCCAATCCGCTGGCCTGCCCGACGCTCATCGCCGTGCGGACGTTGGTCTGGAAGAACACCTGCTCGACGGCCACGGCATGCGGTCGGAACTCGTCGATCAGATCGGCCAATTCGGCTCGCAGTTCGGCCAAGCGCTTCGGCAGTGGATCGGTGGCCGGCGTGCGGATCACGCCCATGCTGAGCGCGATCGCGGTCGCGGCGCCGGTCGCTTGGATGGCGGCGAAGCCGCAGCGGGTCAGTCCCGGATCGATTCCGAGTACCACGAGGGCCTCGCCTGGGGACCGCTTGACGAACACAGGTTCGTATCGTAGCGGATGCAATGACACGCAGGAGGGATCACGTACGTGGCGTGAGATCAACCGCGCCCTCGGGGGCCTGTCGAGCGTCGGGGCCACTCATTTCCGCCCCGAGGGCGCGTACGTTCCGCGCCCACCCCGTTGACGCGGCGGACGCGGCGACGGCCATGATCCGACCGACGTCGGCGATTGCCTCCGCCCGGACACCCGCCACGTGGAGGCTGGCACTCG
>JAYTRT010000105.1:0-2211 GCA_043746045.1 Actinomycetota bacterium
CCGTGTCGGTCCGCAAGACCTGGAGCGGAATCGTCGTCGATGGTCTCCCTGTTCCGTCGCTGTGGTTGCGTGACGCGTGTTCGTGCTCCGAGTGCCGCGACGGTCGTTCCGGACAGCGGCTGCGCAGTGCGCTGACTCTCGACCCGGCAACCGAAGTCGATGATCTGATCGCCGATGGCGACGAGGTGCAGATGACGTTTTCGCCGGACGGTCATACGGCGGTGTATTCGGCCAGATGGTTACGCGCCAACGCACCCGGACGCTGTGAGGTATTCGACGATCGCAGCGAGCGGACCCGCCAACCGTGGACCGCCAAGGATCTTGCCGGCCGCCCGCCCAGGGTGCCGTGGTTCCAATTGTCGACCGCCGGCCCGCAACGCGAGGATGCGTTGCGCGAGCTGATGGACCTCGGAATCCTGTTGATCGACGGAGTACCACCAGAATCTGAGCGGGTGTTGGACGTGGCTCGGTCGTTCGGGTTCGTGCGGACCACGCACGACGGAGATCTGTTCGAGGTGCGCGTCGAGTCGCAGCCCGACGATCTGGCCTTCACCGGCCGAGCAATCGGGGTACATACGGACCAGCCATTTCGCGAGCCCGTACCCGGCATCCAGTTGCTCCACTGCCTGAGCACGTCGGCCGGCGGTGGCCAGGACGTGCTCATCGACGGCTTCAGCGTGGCAGCGATCCTGCGCGAAGAAGATCCGATCGCGTTCGAGACATTGGCCTCCACGCCATTGACGTTCCGGTTCGACGACGCGACCACCGCGCTTCGGGCGAGTGGGCCGACAATCGAGTTGAACAGGGCCGGCGAGGTGCGCGGTATTCGTTGGAACGACAGGTCGGTCGAACCTCCTCAGGTGCCCCCGGATCAGGTGGCCCTCGTCTACAAGTCGATGCGGTCCTTCGCCGACGTGCTGTCCCGACCGGAGTTGGCGTTGCACGTCATTCTCGCGCCCGGCGACTGCATCGTGTTCGACAACACGCGGATCCTGCATGCCCGAACGGTCTTCGCCGACGGGGCCGCCGGCTGTCACCTGCAGGGCTGCTACGCCGACCTGGACGGCCTCGCTTCGACTCTTGCCGTACTCGAGCGGTGACGCGCTGGTGCGGATGAGTCCAGTGCGCCGGTTGGAGATCGACGCTGCGATCGAGGCGATCGAGGCGTTGTTCGAATCGAGTGAGGGAATGGCGTACCTCGGTGAGGAGGTCTCGATGATCGAACATCAGCTGCAGGCGGGCCGATTGGCGATTGCCGCTGATGTGCCGGACGCGCTTGCCGTCGCAGCGCTTCTGCACGACGTCGGCCACATGGTGGGTCAGCGGATCGGCGAGGACGCCGCCACATCTGCACTTGCGGCAGGCGCCGACGCACATCACGATTCCAGCGGCGCGCGCTGGCTCGCTCGATGGTTCGGCCGCGATGTGACCGAGCCGGTGCGGTTGCATGTAGCGGCCAAGCGCTTCCTCGTCGCCACCGAACCGGCGTACGCATCCGTCCTGTCCGTTGCGTCGGCACGCACGCTGCAACTGCAGGGTGGCCCGATGTCGGCGGTCGAGGTTGCGGAATTCGCACGGCATCCGGCGGCGAGCCGGGCAGTCGCGCTCCGCCGCTTCGACGAGCAGGCCAAGGATGCTGCGGTCGATGCACCGCCATTGGGGGAGCATCGTGATCTGATCGCACGAGTGTTGCGCCGACGATGACCGTCGTCAGGAACGATCTCCGCCGGCGACGAACCCGCGCCGTCTCAGCGACTGCGTGACCGCTGGAAGGCACGAACGGATGCAGCGCTCCAGTTGTCGTGGTCTTCACCGAAAGCCTCTTCACCGTCGATCGACCACTGCATCAGGGTGTTGATCGTGTACAGGTTGGGGTTGATGTTCCAACCGAGGCCGTTCCGACCGTGACCTTCGGCCGTGAAGGTCCGGCCGAGCGCATCGGTTCCGACGACCACGACATGAAGCGGATACCCGGTGAGCGATGCGCGTCGGACCACCTGATGGGTGCCGGAGACAATCGCCGAGAATGCGCCGTCGCGACTCAGAAAGCCGTGGACGTTCTGGGCGCCGTTGCCGAAGTCGCCGCACATCGAGAAGAAACCATCGTCGTTGGCGCACGTGCCCCAGCTGTACGACGCGTAGTTCGCCGGGCCCATCACATGAGACCCGAATTGGCTCCGCACTCCCCACGACCGGTCGCGGAATCCCACG
>JAYTRT010000106.1:0-7030 GCA_043746045.1 Actinomycetota bacterium
CTACGTGGCCTTCTCGTGCTGGCGTCTGGCGATCATCAGCGAGGGCGTACGCGCTCGGTATCGTGCCGGCGTGATGGGTGATCAGGTGGACACACTCGATGACCGGTCGAATGCCGTCGAGATGCTGGCCGAACGTGCGCTGACTGCGATGAGGAGCTTGACATGACCGACGTGACCGACGCGCTCGAGGGCTGGACGAAAGGGTCGTTCACGGCAGCGGGATTCACCCGAGACACCTACCGGCGCGGCACTGGACCGGCGGTCGTCGTCGTCCACGAGATCCCCGGCATCACGCCGAAGGTGACCGCATTCGCCGAGGAAGTGGTCGATGCCGGCTTCACCGTCGTGATGCCGTCGCTCGTCGGCACACCCGGCAGGGCGATGTCGACCGGTTATGCGATCCAGTCGCTGACCAAGGTGTGCGTGTCCAAGGAGTTCACGAACATGGCGTTGCACAAGACGTCGCCGATCATCGCCTGGCTGAGAGCACTTGCCCGGTCGCTGCACATCGAACTGGGTGGCCCGGGCGTCGGCGCGATCGGGATGTGCTTCAGCGGTGGTTTCGCGTTGGGCATGATGGTCGATGACATCGTCGTCGCACCTGTGGTCAGTCAGCCGTCGATGCCGTTCGCGCTCGGAAAGGCTCGCGGTGCAGACCTCAACCTCTCGCCCGATGACGAACTGGTCGTCCAGCAGCGTGCCGCCGACGGCTGTCAGGTGCTCGGGCTCCGCTTCACCGAGGACCGAGCGGTCGGTGATCGTTTCGCCACCTTGAGAAAGCTGATCGGCGATCAATTCGTGGCCATCGAACTGCCGAGCGTGCACAAGCGCGATCACAGCGTGCTCACCGAGGAGCGCGACGATCCATCGGTGCAGCGAGTCATCGATTTCTTCCGCGAGAAGCTGCAGCCGTAACCCGACTCCGATCAACCGGCAGTGGAGGCTGTCGGCAATTGCGGTGTCGGCGGTAGTTCGGAGTTTGGCGTCGATGTGGGCGGCGTGGAGGCGGTCGGCAATTGTGGCGTCGGCGTCGAAGCGGGGGTCACCGTGGACGGCGGGTTCACGACGAGCGATCCCGGAAACTGTTCGTTGCACTGACGAGCCGCGGTTGGCGATGGGTCGGCGATCAGTCCGGTGACGTTTCCATCGGCCGACGTCACCAGTGTGGCGCATGCTGCTGGAAGTGCGGCGACAGATCGGCCGGTCAGTTCCTGGGAGAGGAACCACCGGTTGGTACCGTAGATGAACAGGGCCAACGAACTGTCGAACAGCGCCGACCGGTCGGTCACACCACTGAGCAGCTGCACCACAGATGCTGCGATGGTGCCGACCGGCGAGAAGTACCACTGGCCGTTGATCTGCACCGTCGCAACGGCCGGCAACTCGCCACTGACACTGCTGAACAGGAACAGGAAGAATCCCATCGCCGGCTGTTCCTCGCCACACTCACGGATGCTGCCATCGGCGAGCGGTTGCACCCCCGACGCCCGTGCGATCCCGAGCACCCTCACAGCATTGGCATCGAAGACGGTGCAACCGTCCTTGCGCTCGATCCGGACCGTCTTGGGTGTCGACGTCCCGACCACATCCGGCGTGTGCATCCATCCGGGTGGCACCGTACCGGTCAGCACGAATGAGGTGGGCGTCAGCGTCTTGCGCGCCCCGGCACCATGTGTCGCATAGCTGAAACCGTCGATGTGGAGATCGAGACCACTGGCCGTGCCGTTGGCGAACACTCGTTCGGCAGAGGGCACCCACAGCGATGCCGACCGGGCCAGTGCATCGCCCTCGCCGGGCGCTGCAGTGGCGACCGCGCCAGTGATGTCGCCGCTGAACAGGCGTTGGTACAAAGCGGTCACGGCATCATCAGGAGTTGCGAAACCCTCTGCCGGAGGCGTGGTCACATCGAGCGACGCCAAGGTGTTCGAGCGCCGCAGATATTCGGCAGCGGTGTACCCGACGCTGACGTACCAGCGGCTGTCTCGTTGGACGGTGGCGAGGATCAGGGGGGACGATCGCCCGGACAGTTGGGTCGTGCCTCCCGACGCCGTGATGACGTCCGCCAGCACGCCGCCGTGGGCGAACGCGTTGGGATCGATCGAGGTGCTGATCGTTCCGCCCGTTGCCGTGACGATTGCTTCGTCGCCGGCCACCATCTCGGTGCTGAGCGTGAGCTTCGTGGCCTTCACGACGATGCCGTTCACCGAGCCGAGCGAGAACTTCTCGCCGACCAGGTCGAGCCGTTTACCCTGGTTGACCACGTCTTCGACCGCTGACCGCACGGCAGCGACCTCGGTCGGGTCGACGATGTCGACGGCGCCGAGAACATCGCCGTGCTCGATGGCATCGACGAACACCGCGACGGCCGCCTCGGGTGAGGCAGCTCCACCGTTGTCACCCGCAGATTCGATCGCGACGGTGGTGAGTCCGATTCCGCCGATCAGGGCGACGATGGCCGCGCCGATCCCTGCCCACCGGCGACGCTTGCGCTGTTGGTCCGGCACCCGGTTCGGATTCGACGCCGAAACCATGATCTCGCCGGGCCGCCACACGTCGGTCGGAGCCTGGTCGGCCAATTGGGCGAGGCGCGAGCGGACCAAATGTTCAAATGCCGGATCCCCGAACTCGGTGTTCAACGATCGTTCGGTCATTTCGGATCATCTCCTTCGGTGAGGTGGTGGCGCATGTCCGACAGACCGCGTCGAACAAGACTTCGTACGGTGCTCTCACGACACGACATCGTCTTGGCGATCTCGGCGTCGGACAGATCGCACTGGTAGCGCAACACGATCGCCGTTCGCCGTTTCGGTGAGAGTCGCATCAGCACGTGACGGAATTCGGTCAGCCCCGAGTCGGGAAGCGACTCCGTCGGCGGGACCTGGACCGGGGCCCGCATCAGACGTCGGTGCACGGTGCGGCAACGATTGATCACGGCGACGCGAAGGTAGGCGGCGGGCTCGTCGAGTGTGGCGAGGCGTCGACCAACGGTGCAGAACACGTCGTGCACCGCATCCTCGGCGGCCGCAGCGGAGCCAGTGATCTGGAACGCGACACGAAGCAGCATCGTGTACGTCGCGTCGTAGACGGCATCCGATCCGTCCCACGCGGCTGCTGGCACTGCCGACTCCCATCCGGTATCGGTGATCCCCATACCTCTTTCAGTCCTGGGGCGGTTGTTCTGTTGCACCCGTTCGCCGAATTGTGGCGAAGAATTGCTGCGGCTAGGAACCCAGCGCGTCGAGGGCCAATTGCTTGGCGGCCTTGTAGTCGGCCTTGCCGTTGGGTGCACGTGGCACGTCGTCGACGAAGAAGACCCGCTTGGGTGCCTTGTAGCCGGCCAACTCGGCTTTGACCGATGCGATGACGGCGGCCTCGGTGGTGGTCTCGTCCTCGGCCAGTGAGGCGACCGCTGTGACGGCCTGTCCGAACTTGTCGTCGTCGAGTCCGATGACGAGGCAGTCGAGAATGCCGGCGGCGCGCTTGATCGCTTCCTCCACTTCCTCGGGAAACACCTTCTCGCCAGCGGTGTTGATCACCTGGCTTCCCCGACCGAGGAGCTCCAACGACCCGTCTGCATTGACCTTGGCCATGTCGCCGGGGAACGAGTAACGAAGGCCGTTGATCACCCGGAAGGTCCGCGCCGATTTGGCTTCATCCTTGTAATAGCCGAGCGGTACGTTCCCGCCCGCCGCGACCATGCCGACCTCGTCCGATCCTGGTGCGACCTCGCGGTCGTCGTCGGTGAACACCTTGGTGGTCGGCGATGTCGAGAACCGCGCGGTTTCGGCGGGCAGACCCTTCATCGAGATCTGCATGCCCATCGTGCCCTCGGTCGAGCCCATCGCATCGAGCAGCATCGTCTGCGGGATCAGATCGAGGATCTGTTCTTTGACCTCGGATGTCCACATCACGCCCGACGAGACGATGATCTTGAGGCTGCTCGTGTCGTACGGCTTGCCGGCAGCGACAGCCGACTCGAGGGCCTGCACGATCGGCTTGGCGAACGAGTCGCCGACGATCACGATATTCGTCGCGCGTTCGGCCTGCACGACTTCGAGCAACTCGTCGCTGTCGAGCGACCGAGCCTGCAGGGTGATGATCGTTCCACCCATCAACAATGGTGCCATCGCCCCGAGCCACATGCCGGTGCCGTGCATCAGCGGACACGCCGGCACGCTGACGACGGCGTTGCCGGTACGCGATGCGTTGCCGACGATTCCGGCGATCAGCGACGCATCGGTCGGGGCAGCGACACCGAGCAACGGGAAACTGCTCTGCACCAGCCCGCCGGCGTGGCCGCCCTGCGCGTACATCACGCCCTTCGGAAGTCCGGTGGTGCCGCCGGTGTACAGCATGTACAGATCGTCCTCGCTTCGTGCGATCCGTTCCATCTGCTCGTTGTCGGCAATGGCATCCTCGTATCGGATCGAGCCTGTGACGAGCCCGGTACTGCCGCTGACGTCGCTGTCGTCGACCTCGATCAACAGTTTCAGCTTCGGCAGGCGGGGCACGACGCGGGCGACCCGCTCGCCGAGCGAGGAATGGAAGACGATTGCCTCGGAGTCGCTGTTGTCGAGCAGATACCACAGCTCCTCGTCGAGGTAGCGGTAGTTGACGTTGACCGGAACGCCCCGCATCTTGAACCCGGCGAACTGGGCCTCGAGATACTCGGTGCCGTTGTAGAGATACAGCCCGATCTTGCTCTCCGAACCGAGACCGGCAGCGACGAACGCGGCGGCCAGTCGAGCCGATCGCCGGTCGAAGTCGGTCCAGCTTCTGCGGATGTCGCCGTGGATCAGCGCAGTGCGATCTCCGAGTTCATCGGCAATCGATTCCCAGACCGTGGCGTAGTGCATCTCCATTGGCGTCAGCGTAGGTCATGTGACGTCGATGGTCGGATGGTCGGAGGTGCACGACAAGCGCTCTGGCATGGGTCAGGCCGTTGCCCAGACCAGCAGCTCCGCGCCGCCATCGCCTGCCGTGACACGTTGTCCGCCACCAGCGCCGCTGATTCGGGCTGAGGCACCTGTGCCGAGGTGCTCACCGGTCTCGATGTCGGCGGAACCGAGGGCGACGAAGGTGTGCACGTGCGGGTCGTCCGGCAACGTCACGGATTCGCCGGGCTGCAACCGAGCACCCCACAGGACGGCATTGCGTTGATGGATCGAGATGGCTGCGTCGTGGCCCTGACCGGATGCGATCGGCACCAGCCCGCCCTTGGCCAGTTCGGCGTTGATGTCGAGCTGCTGATACCCCGGTTCGATGCCGTTCGTGTCTGGCAGCACCCACATCTGGATGAAGTGAGCGGGGGTATCGGGGCTCGGGTTCATCTCGCTGTGGCGGATTCCGCGACCTGCGGACATCCGCTGGGCCAGGCCCGGGTACAGCATGCCGCTGTTGCCTTCGCTGTCCTTGTGGGCCACCTCGCCGCTGAGGACCCACGTCACGATCTCCATGTCGCGGTGTCCATGCGTGCCGAAGCCGGCGCTGGGCGCGACGATGTCGTCGTTGTTGACCAGCAGCAAACCGTGCTGCTGATGATCGCGGTCGTAGTGGTCACCGAAGTTCATCGAATGCTTGGAATCCAGCCACCCGATGTCGGTGACGAATCGGTCTTCTGGCTTCTGGATCGTGATGCTCATGGTCTCTCCAACATTATTGTGCACGCAACTATTCCTGCTCACCGCTCTCCGCCATCGACATTCAGCAACGCGCCGGTGGTGTAGCTGCTGGCGTCGCTCGCGAAATAGAGCGCTGCGCCGACGATCTCGTGCGGCTGGCCACCGCGTTGCAGCGCGAATCCGGACGCGGCATTGCGGGCAAACGATTCCAGATCCCACGACTTGCTGATGTCGGTGAGAAACGGTCCGGGGACGATGCAGTTGACGCGAACGGTCGGTCCCAGTGTTCGCGCCAGCCCGATCGTCAGGTTGTTGACGCCCGCTTTGGCAGCGCCATAGATGATCTCGTTCGGGCTCGGCCGTTGCGACGCCACCGACAAGACGAAGATGATCGATCCGCCGGTGCCGGCGGCCATGCGCGTGCCGACGTTGGCGGACAGTCGGAACGGGCCCTTCAGGTTCACGCCGAGCACCTTGTCGTACAGGTCTTCGGTGATTGCCTCGACTGATTCGTAGAGCGGCGACATACCGGCGTTGTTGACGAGGATGTCGACAGCGCCGAACTCGGCATACGCCTCGTCGGCGAGTCTGTCGGCACCGTCCCATGACGCCGCGTGATACGCAACGGCAAGGGCTCGACGACCGGTCGCGCGCACCTCGGTGGCCACCGCTTCACAGTTCTCGATCTTGCGACTGGCGATGACGACGTCGGCTCCGGCGGCCGCAAAGGCGAGAACCATCTCGCGGCCGAGACCACGGCTTCCACCGGTGACGATCGCGACCTTGCCGGTCAGATCGAACAATTTCTGTGCAGGAGCAGCAACGGAGATCATCGACGAATGCTGCCAGCAGCGCGCCGGATCAGCAGAGGCGGATCATCAGAAGCGGATCGCGAGCGGAGGATCAGGAGAAGCGCGTGACGTAGCCCCGTCGCCTGAAGACGCGCAACATGCGCGTCGAGAACGCGAAGCCGAGCAGCAGCACGACGACTGCACCGATCAGTCCCGAGACGATCTCGCCCATGGGCAACGGATGCCCCGCCAGAACGGCACGCAGTGCGTTGAAGGCATGCGTGCTCGGCAGGATCCGGGCCAGCGGTTGGATGACGCCGGGAAGCGCGTTGACGGGATTGAACACGCCGCTGAACGCCATCAGGATGTAGTTGCCGCCCCACATCAGGATCTCGGCGCCCTGGCCGAAACGAAGCACCACACCGATGCAGGCAATGCCGACACCCCAGCCGACGACCATCAGGATCAAGGCGATGGGGACCACCGACCAACCGACGCCGCGCAGGTCGAAACGGAAGAAGCCATAGGCCGTGATCGACAACGTGGCCAACGCGAACATCACCTTGAACAGACCGAAGATGGCGGTTCCAGCCAGATACTCGGTCTCGCTGACGGGTG
>JAYTRT010000107.1:0-7014 GCA_043746045.1 Actinomycetota bacterium
GCCGCGGCGAACCAGTTGGCGAGATGTGCCGCAACCCTCGTGCTCGTCGGCCGCGACGCCGACCGCAACGAACGTGTCGTCGCCGAGTTGATCGAGGCGACCGGCAACCGATCGATCACACAGGTGCCCTGCGACATGGGCAACTTCGATCAGGTGGGTGAGCTCGCGGCTCGTGTGCTGACCGACCACAGTCGACTCGACGTGCTGATCCACAACGCCGGAGCACTCACCCCTGAACGTCGCGTGGCCACTGGTGGCCTCGAGGCCACAGTTGCCAGCCAGGTCGTCGGACCGTTCCTGTTGACGACACTGCTGCTCGATCGTCTTGCCGCGTCTGCACCGTCGCGAGTGATCACCATGTCATCGGGCGGTATGTACGCCGCTCGGCTGACCGTATCGCAACTGCAGATGACACCCGAGAAATACAATGGCACCGAACAGTACGCCCGTGCCAAGCGGGCTCAGGTCACCCTCAACGAGATGTGGGCCGACCGGTTTCGAGATTCCGGCATCCGCTTCCACTCGGTGCACCCGGGCTGGGCCAACACCCCGGGCGTCGATGCGTCGCTGCCGACGTTCTCAAACGTGATGGGTCCGCTGTTGCGCACACCTGCCCAGGGCGCGGACACGCTGGTCTGGCTCGCAGCCGATGACACGCCGCTCGATTCGAACGGACTCTTCTGGCTCGACCGCCGGCCGCGCTCGATCCACAAGTTGCCGACCACGAAGCGAACAGACACCGCCGACCGTCGCCAACGACTGTGGCAATGGGTAGAAGCGAACGCCAGTGTTCATCCATCGATCAGTGAACACCCGATGCAGTGAACGATTCCCCGGTCGGCTGACGGGTGGCGGGTGAGCAAACGGTGACCAGAACCACTGTCACAGCCATCACCGGCTCAAGGAATGCCAGTACGTTCGCGGTCACGACAACGGAACTGTACGCACCGGCCGTCTTTGCCTGGAAGAGCGGCGCCTCGCATCTCAGCGGCGCGCGAGCCGCTGGATCTGCGTCGGCTTCTCGACTTCGGTCGGCATGACTTGCGTTCGCACGATGTCGTTCATGCGGAGGGCATTGTTGTGGTCGGATCGGATGGACGGGCTGGTGTTGCTTTGGGGTCGCGGGCGGGGAGGTAGCAGAGCGCGAAGAGCGATCCTGCGGCGGCGACGACGGCGACCATGATGCAGGAGGCGGCGAGCCCGGAGAGGAATGCGTTGCTGACTTCGGTCAGATACTTGCTGGCGTTCGAGCCGAGTTGTGGGGCGACCCGGCCGGCGGCGGCGACGGAGTCCTTGGTGAGCGCTTGTGCCTGCGCGGGGAGCGTGTTGAAGATGGTTCCGTGGGCGAGTTTGGAGACGTAGATCGAGGTGAATACGGAGCCGACGACGGCGACGCCGAGGGTGCCTCCGAGCTCGCGGGTGGTGTCGTTGACCGCTGAGCCGACGCCTGCTTTGTCGAGTGAGAGTGAGCCCATGATCGATTCGGTGGCGGGTGCGGTGGTCGAGCCGAGGCCGGCTCCGAGGAGGATCATCTGTCCGACGATCTCGAGGTATGGGGTGGCGGCGGATGCTGTCGAGACCCACAGGAACCCGATCGACATCGACGCGAGCCCGCCGGCGACAACGCGCTTGGTGCCGATCCGGTGGACGAGCAGTATTGACAGGACTGAGGCGAGCGCGATCGAGAACGCGACGGGCAGCGTTCGCACGCCGGCTTGCAAGGGTGTGTAACGGCGGATGAGTTGGAAGTACTGGGTGATCAGGAACACGAACCCGAACAGTGCGAAGAACGCCGAAGTGACCGAGACGCTCGCGGCGCTGAAGCGCAGGTTCTCGAAGATGCGCACCGGGAGCAGCGGGTGCTCGACTCTGAGTTCCCAGCTGACGAACGAAGCGATGAGCGCGAGGGCGACCGCGAAACCCGTGAGTGAGAACGCGCTGAGCCATCCGTACCTGGGGGCTTCGATGATGGTGAACACGAGCGCTGAGATCGAGGTGATCGACAGTGTCAGACCGACACGATCGAGCGGTGGGGTGTGTTGGTCTTTCGATTCGGGCACGAACGCGATGGCCGCGCCGATCGCGAGGACGACGACGGGGATGTTGACGTAGAAGATCGAACCCCACCAGAAGTGTTCGAGCAGCCATCCCCCGGCGATCGGGCCGGCGGCGACGCCGATGCCGCTGACCGCGCTCCAGATACCGATTGCCTTGGCCCGTTCGCGACTGTCGGTGAACACATTGGTGATGATCGCCAATGTCGCTGGAAAGATCGCTGCGGCACCGATGCCCATCAATGCCCGCGCCCCGATCAGCGCTGCGGGCGTGCCGACCGAGCCGGCGTAGGCCGATGTCGCCCCGAACAACGCGAGGCCCGTGATCAAGGTCCGGCGTCGACCGAAGCGGTCGCCGAGACCGCCGGCGGCGAGGAGCGAGCCGGTGAACACGAGGAGATAGGCGTCGACGATCCACTGCAGTTGGCGTGTCGTTGCGCCGAGTTCGGTGGCGAGGCTCGGCAACGCGATGTTGACGATCAAACCGTCGAGTGTCGTCACGAACACGGCAACACAGACGACGGCGAGCACCAGCCATCGTCGAACGTTGCCTTCCGCAGCCGATGGATCAATCTTGACAGTGTCAGTCAGCATGCATGACACTGTAAAGATGGAACGTGACGGTGTCAAGATCCTGAGCCATACTGGTGTCGTGAAACGCGTCGCACTCCCTGAGCAGCTGCCACCAACGGCGTACCACCACGGTGATCTGCCGAACGTGTTGCGTGCTTCGGCGGTCGAGGTGATCCTCGACAAGGGTCTCCACGGGTTCAGTCTTCGCGAAGTGGCTCGACGAGCAGGCGTCTCCCATGCCGCGCCGGGCTACCACTTCGGCGATGTCCGCGGGCTGCTGACGGCAGTCGCGATCGAGGGCTTCGACACGCTGCACGACGAACTCGTCAGGTCGGCCGCCGGCATCGACGATCCGATCGAGCGACTCAAAGCGATCGGTCGCGGCTACACCCGCGTCGCGATCGAACACCCGGCGCACTGCGAGGTCATGTTCCGCGACGACGTCGTGTCAGCCGACGACCCGGCCCTGACTGAAGCAGGACTCGCCGCGTACGCGGTCCTCGAGCGCACCGTCGCCGCGATCGCCGATCGCCACGACACCGAACTTGCCGTCCAGGACGTGGCCCGCCTGTGCTGGAGCACCATGCAGGGCCTCGTCGGGCTCCAAGCAAAGTTCAATGCGCTGGACCTGATGCTCGGCCGAAGCCCGACATCGCTCGACGAACACGTCGACCGGTTCACCGACCTGATCATCAGCGGCCTCCTCGATCGGCGGCAGAAACCGAAGCGTGCGTCTCGATGAGCCACGACGACGCAACCCGGGAACCAGATGCAATCGACACAACCCGGGACCCGGGCGACATCGACATCGACATCGACCTCGACATCGTGGTCGACATCGACGTGTCTGCACCACCCTGCGAGGTGTGGAACGTGATCTGGGACCTCGACCGCTACGGGGAATGGAACCCGGAATGCGTCGAGGCCCAGTGGACCAACGGTGCGTCGGGCCCGGCGGTCGGCGCATGCTTCCTCGGACGCAATCGATTGAACGGGCGCACCTGGACGGTGCGTTGCCACATCATCGAATGCACGCCGCCGACACAGGTCTGCTGGACAGTCGGAGACCCCACCTTCGCGTCCTCCACCTGGACCTACACGATCACGCCGACCGCCAACGGCTGCCTCGTCAGCGAACGATTCGTCCACGGCCCCGGCAACTCCGGCATCAAGAACATGATTCGCGATGACCCCGAGAACGCCTCTCGTATCGTCGCCGTCCGAGAGCAGATGCTGAAGAACAACATCGCTACGGGCCTGCAAGCGATTGCCGTACTCGCCGAGACAGGGCGAGGGTGACGAGCGGGCACACTCGCGAACGAAGATCTCGCCGATGAGGCCTCCGTTGTTCGCAAGACCCAAGCTGCGCCCTATGATCGCCCGCCGAAAATTCCCGATCAACCAGTGTTTCTCGCGGAACAACCGCCAGGACACTCGGGCTGATCGCCGGGGACCCAGATCGTCTGCGGTGGTCACAGTCCGCCGCCACGGTCCTCGGGTTCAGGTGGTGGGTCGGTCGTTCGATCGGTGGGTGCGTAGCAACTCGGTCACCACGAGATGGGGTCCGGTGAGTGCGGCGAGGCCGATGAAGACCACTCGTGTGGATGCCGCCGCTGAGGGTTCGATCAGGTGCCAGACAACTGCACCGGCGATCAGGGTGGCTGCGCCGGCGCCGAGTGCGAGCGCCCATGACGTGCGGTCGATGTCGAGGCTGATCAGGTGCCGAGGTGAGTGCCACAGCGCGAAGTAGAGCGCGAACGAGACCAGTGGGTGGACGACGACTGCGAGTGTCGCGATGGCGGCGATTTCGGCGACGGTGGAGGACTGGTGGAGCCGCACTGCGGCGATGGCGGCCACGATGCCGGCCGTGATCGACGGATAGGCGATCGTCCAACCAATGGCGGCCACCTGCTGAGGGTCGAGCACGCCGTTGCCGACGAGGAGGTCCGACAGCACGGGCGCGACCACACGGCTGTGCAGCGCCAGGGGGAGTCCGAGGGCACAGCCGGCGGTTGATATCCCGAGCAGGCCTCGGGCACCGCCGAGCCGCCGATGGTGGGGAGCATCACCACGGGCGAAGTGGAACCAGGAAGCTGCGAAGAAGGTGATCAGTCCGAGTACCGGGGTCACCAGCCAGACCAGCGTCGTGAAAGCCGCGACGGCGAGGTAGGACCCGAAGAACAGCGATGGCGTGACGATCCGGGGACCGACGATGATGTCGAGTGCCCCGTGGGGTAGGCCGAGGGCGACAGCGACGATCACGATCGTCAACGCGGCGGCCGAGCTCGGCGTCCAGCCGCCGAGCGTTGCAGCCACCGCTGCGACAGCGGCACACATGGCAAGGATGTGGCGCTGTCGTTCCAGCCGGTCACGCCGGCCCGAGATCTGCCCGTCGGCGAGATGAGCGGGTTCGGTCACCTCGATCATGTCGGTCATCGAAGGATCCTTCGGGTGTCGCGCCGTCCTGGCGCCCATTCCGGGCGCCAGGACGGACATTCGGGTGGACGGGACTGTCAGGAGCCGAGGATCTCGCGAGCGTCGTCGGGGACCCGCTCGAGGAGTTCATCGGTCGTGGTCGAGCTGCCGAAGCCGGCCTCTACGTACCCGTCCTCACGGGACTTCGCCAGCGCGATGGACAGCACGAGCAGACCGAACAGCGGCTTGGCCAGGACATCGCCGAGCGAGTACATCACCTGGCGGGCGACAAGCGCTTTTGACTGGTCGTCGATCAGCGAGGGAAGCATGTAGGCGATCGGGTAGACGCCCCAGGTCGCGAGGATGATGTAGCGGAGGACATCGATGAGCTTGCGGACGCCGTCGCTCTGGCGATCGAGCGAGCGGCCGAGCTCGACGAAGAGTACGAACAAGATGTACAGGAACGGCACCGTCGAGGCGACCGCCCAGATGGTGCGGGCCGAGCTGTGGGCTCCGGAGATCTCGCCGGGATAGCCGAGCGCGACCATTGTCACGGCAGCGATCGAGAGGCGCACCAGCAGGCTGCGGGTCTTGGTCTTGGACAGCTTGAGGACCACGACCAGTTCAGCGAGCAGCAGCGGCACCGTGAGCAGCCAGTCCACGTAGCGGTAGCCCTCGTTGAAGGGCCTCCCGTTCTGGACGAACTTGCCGTTGGTGAACGAGAACGCCTCGTTCCACGATCCGAAGATGCGTACGTAGTGGTACAGCGCGACGCCGACGACGAGGGTCGAGAGCGTCACGGCCGTGCGGTGCTGAGGGGCTACTCGATTGCGTACCAGCAGGAAGAACAGCAGCGCTGCGCCCATGCTGGCGATGACGAACGAGAACGAGTTGTACACCAGGTTGAACTGGGTCTTGCCCAGGGTGAGTTCCATTGAAATGCTCCTTCGAGAGGGAGGTGAACCGCCTGAAGTGGGCGGCGTCGAAGCGAACTTTAACATCGTTAGGCAAGAATTAGCATCGCTTAACAAAGATTCCTCGATATGTCTGCGGGAGGGTCTAAGGTGCTCACGTGGATCCGTCCGCTGACGCACTCGAACTCGATCAAGTCGCCGCGGAAGTCGGCGTGCACTACCAGACCGCGTACCGCTGGGTGCGGGCGGGGAAGTTGCCGGCTGACGTGGTCGACGGTCGATATCGCGTGCTGCGCCACGAGCTCGCGGCGTTCCTCGAGGCCCGACGGACTCCGACGCGTCCGAAACCACCTGGCGTTCCACGACTGGAGAGGGCCGCGGAGAAGATGAGCGCAGCGCTGCGGACCGGGGACGAATTCGGCGCACGAGACCTCGCCGGAGCGCTGGTTGCCGAGCACACTCCGCTCATCGATCTCATCCAACAGGTGCTCGTGCCACCGCTCCAGCGGATCGGCCAGGACTGGCACGACGGCAAACTCTCGATCTGGGTCGAACACCGGGCATCGGCGATCGTCGAGAGGATCCTGGGAGAAGTCGCCCCGCGACCTCGAGGCCGCAGGCGTGGCACCGTCATGGTCGCCGCTGTTTCCGGCGATCACCACTCGTTGGCGACGACCATGGCAGCCGTGGTTCTACGCGACCACAACTGGTGGGTCCATCACCTCGGCGCCGACATGCCTCCGAATGAACTCGTCCGTTTCTGCGACGATCACGAGATCGACGTCGCAGTCCTGACGGTGGTCAATCCTGCCTGCAGCGAGCGCGCCCACGAAACTGCCGACCGGATGAGGAGATCGGGCACCCCGGTCGTCGTCGGAGGGCCTGGACGGACACTGGACGACCTCGTCACTCAGGTCCGCGCCGCTGTCTCCGGCACTCCAAAGTCGGGCGGGTAGCTCGACTGGTACGGACGAAACCCAGACCAGGTGCCAGCGCCGTCCGGCGGGCGTCAGTCGTCGATTCGCTGCTGCAGCACGACCGTGACCGTGTCACCGGCG
>JAYTRT010000108.1:0-2203 GCA_043746045.1 Actinomycetota bacterium
GGTTCCGGCAAGACCACGATGTTGCGCGCGCTGCTCAACGAGGTGCCACCGGATCAACGGATCGTCACGATCGAGGATGCCTACGAACTCGGTCTCGACCGGTTCGAAAACCTGCATCCGGACTACGACATGTTGCAGAGCCGCCCACCGAACATCGAACAACGTGGCGAGGTGACGATGCTGGACCTGACCAAGATGGCCTTGCGGATGGACCCTGACCGGGTGATCGTCGGGGAAGTGCGTGGGGCAGAGGCATTCCCGATGCTGCTCGCGATGAGCCAGGGCAACAACGGTTCGATGTGCACGATGCACGCCGACTCGACACGGACGGTGTTCCCCAAATTGGCTGCCTACGTCTCGATGGCCGAGACCGGCCTGCCCGTCGAGACGGTCAACCTGCTCGTTGCAACGGCGCTGCACCTCGTCATCCACATCGATGTGATCGACCACGTACGGCGTGTTGTCAGCATTCGCGAAGTGGTCGATGCAGACGGTGCGCGCATCGTGTCGAACGAGGTGTTCAAGCCAGGTCTCGACGGTCGGGCCGTCCCCGGTTACCCGCTCCGCGACACCACACTGGCGCTGCTCGAACGTCACGGATTCGACGCTTCGCTGCTCGACAAGCCCGACGGCTGGTGGGTGCTGTGAACTCGCTCGTATTGGCGATTCTCGGTGGAGCTCTCGGCGTCGGATTATTGCTGCTCCTTGCCGGCCTGCGCGGTCGGTCGGTGATCGATCTCTCTGCAGTGGCCGACGGTCGGCTGGCTCCATACGTCGACCGTTTCGTGCTGCGGTGCGCATTGGCCGTCGGCGCCGGTCTGATCGCGATCTGGGCAAGTCACTGGACCGTCCTCGCGCTCGTCGCGGTGAGCGCCGGGTTCTGGTCACCGACGTGGATGCGCAGCAGGGGCAGCTACCAACGCGAGCTGGCACTGGTCGAGGCAATCGCATCGTGGACCGAACAGGTCCGCGACACCCTTGCCGCAGCGAACGGGCTGGAACATGCGATCGGTGCGACGGCGGCACTTGCGCCGCCCCCGATTGCCGGTGCGGTTCTCCGCCTCGCCGCACGTTCTGACCACGAGAGGTTGCCCGATGCGCTGCGCAGGTTCGCTGACGAGATCGCTCATCCGATGTCCGATTTCGTCGTCGCGGCCTTGGTGATTGCCGCGGAGAAGGAAGCTCGCGAGCTCGGCGCGTTGCTCGGAGCACTCGCCGAGACCGCTCGTGACGAGGCTCGGATGCGGACGCGAGTCTGGGTCGGGCGGGCGCGCAGCCGGACGGCCGTGCGGATCATCATCGCCGTCGTGGTGCTCTTCGTCGGATTCCTGTTGTTCTTCGACCGCGCGTATCTGAGCCCGTACGACTCGGCAGGCGGCCAGTTGGTCCTCACCGCGATCATCGCCGCGTTCGGACTTTCGTTCGTGATGATGGAACGCATCGGGCGGATCGCGATGCCGGAACGGTTCATCGGTCGCCGAACGATCGGTGCTGCCCGTGCCAACGACGCACGGCGATCGTGAGCACGTTCGTGATGATCGGTGCCGCATTCGGCTTCGGCCTCTTCGTCATCGGACGCGGGCTGTTCCCGGCGCCCGTGACACTCCCGTCGGCCCTGCACCGCCTCGACCGAACCGCTCTGTCGGTTGCCGACGTCCGGCGCATCGCGCAGCGGACGACGCGTCGAACGGCGCTCACCGCCCGTGTCGGCGGAACGCTCAGCGGTCGGCTTGGTCGACGGGTGGAATCCGATCTCGCCGTGATGGAGCGTTCGCCCGAACGGTTTGGGGTCGAGAAGGTCTCGACGGCACTCGCACTCGGCGGGATCGTCGTCGCGTTCGCGGTCGTCTTGGCGGTGGCGGCCAGTCCGCTCGCTCCCGGTTTCACACTGGTGCTCGCCGTCTGCGCGGTGGCAGCGGGATTCGTGACTCCGGACGTTGCGTTGCGGAGTCAGGCTGCGAAGCGCCGAACGGCCTTCCGTCAGGCCCTGTCGAGCTACCTCGATCTCGTCAACGTGCTGCTGTCCGGCGGGGCTGGAATCGAGACGTCACTCGAGGCCGCCGCGCAGGCGGGCGACGGGTGGGCGTTCATCCAGATCCGCAACTCACTGCTCCGTGCGAGAACGTTGCGTCAATCGCCGTGGCAGTGCTTCGCAGAGCTCGGTGAGCTGATCCAGGTCGACGAACTCGGCGAGATCGCCGCG
>JAYTRT010000109.1:0-2199 GCA_043746045.1 Actinomycetota bacterium
ATGACGGCATCTACATGTCCGTCAAGACCGTCGACGACTACGGCCTGCTGACTCATCAGCGGCTCGAAGACATGCTCAGCGGCGGTGGCGAGCGCGAGATCTTCGGTGCCGACAACAAGCGTGATCCGGCCGACTTCGCGCTGTGGAAGTTCACCAAGCCGGACGAGCCGAGTTGGCCTTCCTCGTGGGGCGCCGGTCGTCCCGGTTGGCACAGTGAATGCGTCGTGATGAGCCTCGCGTTGTTGGGCGAGAACTTCGACCTGCACTGCGGCGGTCAGGACCTCAAGTTCCCCCACCACGAGAACGAGCGCGCGCAAGCAGTCGCAGTCGGCAAGGTCTTCGCCAATCACTGGATGCACCACGCATTCGTGGTCGATGCCGAGGGCGAGAAGATGTCGAAGAGCCTCGGCAACTTCACGACTCTGCACGACCTCATCGAACGAATGGATCCGCGCAGTTACCGGATGTTGTTGCTGCAGAGTCATTACCGGTCGCCGGTCAGTGTCAACCCCGAGACCGTCGGCGCGGCGGAACGAGCCCTCGGCGGCCTGGACACGTTTGCCCGTCGGGCGGCCGCAGCCGGTACCGAAGCGGTGGCGCCGGACGCAACGCTGATCGGCTCGTTCCGCGAGCGGATGGACGACGATCTGGACACGACGAACGCGATGGCGATCGTGTTCGACGCCGCCCGTCGTGGCAACGCATCGATCGATTCGGGCGACCTGGACAGCGCTGCGACGCTGGCGGCGACGGTGACGGAACTCTGCCTGGCCGTCGGCCTGGTGCTCAAGGTGACCGAAGACCTTCCCGCCGATGCGGTCGCCAAGGCGGCGGCGCTCGACGCTGCTCGCGCGGCAAAGGACTTCACCGCCGCGGATGCCCTGCGCACCGAGTTGCAGGCCGAGGGCTGGTTGGTCGAGACCACCAAGGCCGGCACCACGCTGCGTCGCTGATACGGAGCGGCCGAGGGGGTTGGTTCTGGCACCCCGGAGATGGCACGCTTGAACGTCGTGTCGAACCGTGGATCAACCAAAACCCGCGATTCGGGCCGGACGCCGCTGCCCAGAGGTTTCTGGATCATCTGGACCACGGTTGCGCTCGATCTCGTCGGGTTCGGCATCGTCGCGCCGATCCTCGGTGTCTATGCCGAACGGTTCGGAGCCAACGCGTTCACGGTCGGTCTGCTCTTCGCCTCGTTCTCGCTGGCGCAGTTCATCGGGGCGCCCCTGCTCGGACGACTGAGCGACCGTGTCGGCCGCAAACCGATCATCCTGATGTCGCTGTTCGGCACGGCGATCGCAAGTGTGATCACGGGTGCTGCCGGCGTGCTGTGGTTGCTCTTTCTCGGCCGGATCATCGATGGTGCATCGGGGTCCAGCGTGTCGGTCGCCCAGGCATCCGTCGCCGATGTGGTGCCCGGGAAGGACCACGCTCGAGCGTTCGGTCTGCTCGGCGCCGCGTTCGGCGTCGGTTTCGTGCTCGGCCCGGCGCTCGGTGCACTGTCTGCGCTCCGCGGCCCGCACCTACCGTTCTACGTCGCCGGAGCGATTGCGTTCATCAACGGCTCCGTCGCCATCTTCCGCCTGCCGGAGACGCATCATCACAGGCGCGAGAAGCACGCCGAACAGAAGTCGGTCCATTCCCGAGAACTCTGGCGTCTCGTCATCGTGGCGTTCATCGCGATCGCGGCCTTCAGCGGCTTCGAGGCCACGTTTGCGCTGCTCGCCAAGTCGAGGTTCCACCTGGGCGAGGCCGGCATCGCAGTGATCTTCATCTGCATCGGTGTGTTCCTGGTCGTGGTGCAGGCATTCTTCGTCCGCCCGATCGGCGCCAAGATCGGCGTCCGAGGCTCGGTCTCGGCCGGCCTCGTGTTCAACGCAGCCGGTCTCGCGACCCTTGCGTTCGCCGACCATTGGGCAGTCCTCATCCCCGCTCTCGTGCTGTTGACCGTCGGACAGGGTCTGACTGCGCCAAACTTCACTGCGATGGTCAGTGGAGGGGTGACGCCCCAACAGCGTGGTGAAGCGCTCGGCTTCAACCAGAGCGCCAGCGCCCTGGCGCGCGTGATCGGTCCGGCACTGGCCGGATTCCTGTTCCACCACATCGGGATACCTGCGCCGTATCTCGTCGCGGCTGCGCTGTGCGGATTGGGACTGGCGACGCTGAGTTGGGAACGTAAACCGGCGTGACGGTCTCGGT
>JAYTRT010000110.1:0-6983 GCA_043746045.1 Actinomycetota bacterium
TGTACAGCGCTCGCACCGCGGGTGTGGTTGTCCGATCGGCCCTGAGCAGTATCGGTCGTGCTGCGTTCATCGGCCGGAAACAGAGTCGACTCACGATCCATCTACATTCCTCATGCGTATCCATCGGCGCTCGGGCCGGCGGGTACGAGCCCGCCGGGCGACGACACGAGGAGCGTTCAATGAGTGGAAATGCCGCGCGTTTGCAAGCGATCGACACGGTCCGAAGCTTCACCAGCCCGACCCCTTTCTTCCCGACGCCGCAGGCGCCCGGTGAGATATTCGGGCAGAACGTGTTCACGAAGTCCGTGATGCAGCAGCGGTTGCCGAAGACGGTGTTCAAGTCCATGATGGCAACGGTCGAGCACTCCAAGCCGCTCGACCCGACCGTGGCCGACATCGTTGCGTCGGCGATGAAGGACTGGGCGATGGAGAAGGGCGCAACGCACTACGCCCACGTCTTCTATCCGCTGACGGGCTTGACGGCGGAGAAGCACGACAGCTTCCTCGAGCCGGGTGGGGATGGCAACTCCATCGCGGAATTCGCCGGCAAGACCCTCCTCCAGGGAGAGCCCGACGCATCGAGCTTTCCGAATGGTGGGCTGAGAGCCACATTCGAAGCGCGTGGATACACGGGATGGGACGCGACCAGCCCCGCGTACATCCTCGAGAACCCCAATGGCAACACGTTGTGCATACCAACAGTGTTCATCTCGATGAACGGCGATGCGCTCGATCACAAGACCCCACTGCTGCGCTCACAGCAGGCCATGGCTGTTCACGCCGAGCGTGTGCTGCGTCTGTTCGGCCATGCAAAACCAGACGCGGTCGTGTCCTTCGCAGGGGCCGAGCAGGAGTACTTCCTGATCGACCGAACGTTCTTCCTGGCGCGCCCCGACCTGTTCAACTCCGGTCGTACGCTCTTCGGCGCCAAGCCGCCGAAAGGTCAGGAATTCGACGATCACTACTTCGGGGCGATCCCCGATCGCGTGCTGGCGTTCATGCTCGATGCCGAGCGAGAGCTGTTCAAACTCGGCATCCCGGCCAAGACTCGTCACAACGAAGTTGCCCCAGGCCAGTTCGAGCTGGCACCGATGTTCGAGAGGTCGAACGTCGCCGCCGACCACCAGCAACTCCTGATGGTGACCCTCAAGAAGGTCGCGCAGAAGCACGGGATGGAGTGCCTCCTGCACGAGAAGCCGTTCGAGGGCGTCAACGGCTCGGGCAAGCACGTCAACTTTTCGCTGGGCAATGCGACTGAAGGCAACCTTCTGCTCCCGGGCGACACGCCCCACGACAACGCACAGTTCCTGGTGTTCTGCGCAGCGGTGATCCGGGCTGTCCACATGTTCGGCGGACTGCTTCGAGCATCGGTTGCCTCGGCAACGAACGACCATCGACTCGGCGCGAACGAGGCCCCTCCCGCGATCATCTCGATCTTCCTCGGCGATCAGCTCACTGACGTGTTCGATCAGATCGCCAAGGGCGGCGCGACGAGCTCCAAGGAGAAGGGCACACTCAAGATCGGCGTCGACACCCTGCCGGTGCTCCCGACGGACCCCGGAGATCGCAATCGCACCAGTCCGTTCGCGTTCACCGGTAACCGTTTCGAGTTCCGTGCGCCTGGCTCGCTGCAGTCGATTGCCGGCCCGATGGTCACGATCAACACGATCCTCGCGGAGGCGCTCGACCACATCGCGACCGCGATCGAAACCCTGATTGCAGATGGTGTCGAATTCAACGACGCGGTGCAGCGCACGCTCGAGTCCATCATCACGGACCACGGCAGTGTTGTCTTCAACGGCAACGGCTATTCGGACGACTGGCAGATCGAGGCTGCAAGCCGGGGTCTGCCCAACCTCCGTACGACGCTGGACGCTGTCCCTGAGCTGATCACCGAGAAGTCGATGGACCTGTTCAGCCACTACGGAGTGTTCACCCATCGGGAAATGCACAGCCGCTACGACATCGCCCTCGAGCAATATGCGCTCAGTATCGGCGTGGAAGCTCGGCTGACACTGGAGATCGCCAACACGACGATTCTGCCGGCAGCGATGCGCTACCAGACCGAGCTCGCAATCAACGTCGCCAGTTTGCGCGCCGTCGGGCTCGATGCCGACCTTGTCGTCCTCAACGAGGTGTCCGGCGCAATCGACCAATTGCGGGGAGGCATCGTTGAATTGCGCGAACTGCTCGACCACCACGCGACCTCGACAATGGAGGAGGCAGAGCACGCAGCCGAGTTCTTGCCTGTCATGCGGTCGTTGCGGCGTGCCGCGGACGAACTCGAGACGTTGATCGCCGACGATCTCTGGCCACTCCCGACCTATCAGGAGATGCTCTTCATCCTCTGATTCGCTTCGAGGGCGCTGGTGTCGGCGCGATCGGAGCAGGCAATTCACGCGGTCAGCGCCTCTGTCGAGAACGCCAAGTCAGGGCGGGCACGGATCGCGCCCGCACTGACGGCGTCGATCGAAGGAATCACGTGGGACGAATCGCTTCCGCGGGATCGAGGCGGGCGGCGCGGATTGCTGGCGAAACCCCAGCCAGCAGACCAACGGCGAGGGCGATGCCGGCCCCGGCCGCGAGCGCTCCGACGGGTAGGTCGAGCACCCAACCCTTTTCGTGCGCATACACAGCGGTGACCCCGGCCCCGAGCGCGCACCCTGCGACGCCGCCGAGCAACGAGAGCAGTCCGGCTTCGGCAAGGAATTTCACCAAGATGTGACGCCGAGCAGCACCGAGTGCTCGACGCACGCCGATCTCGCCACGGCGTTCGAGGACCGAGATCACCATCACGTTCGTGATGCCCACGCCTCCGACGAGGAGGGCAACAGCGCCGAGCCCGATCAGCAGGTTGCGGAGCGCGACGTCCGTCTTCGCGCGAGCTTCGAGAGCGTCCGATGGTCTGGACACGCTGACTTCGTTCGGCGCGGCCGGGTCGACCGTCCTGGCCAGGACGGCGCGCACCGCTGGAATCGTGGCCGGGTCGGCACGCACGAAGAGAACGCTCGGTGAGATCGTCGTGTCGAACAGCGTCGCGGCGACGCCGTAGCCGATTATCGCTGCGCTGTTCAGCTCCGGGGCAAGCGGCGAGTCGGCGAGGATCCCGACGACGCCGAACCATTGGCCCTGCGCACCGCTCGCGGCGATCCAGACTCGGGGATGTCCGGCGAGCGACGTGATCCCCAATCGGCGCGCTGCGTCCGAGCCGAGCACCACAACAGGGATCCCGGGCGAGGTCTGGTCGAGGAATCGCCCAGCGGCGAGATGTGCCTTTGTCGCTGCGAGCAAGGATCCGTCGGCCGCGACGACAGCGATCGCGCCGCTGATGCCAGGGTCGACGAAGTCGGTGCGGCGGACAGTCGCGGCGATGTACGTCAGGCCGGAAGCCACCGTCACCGGGCCGATCCGCCCGGCCGTCCGACGAGCCGTTTCGGGAAGCGTGGTTTGGTCCCCGAAGGCGGTCTGGCCCGGTGCGACGCGCAGCAGTCCGGTGCCCAGGTCGTCGATCTGGGCGAGGAGATCGGCACGGCTGGACGCGGATATCCCGACCACCGCGATCATCGCGGCGATGCCGATGGCGACGCCGAGTGCAGTCAGCATCGTTCTCAACGGACGGGTGCGAAGTCCGACGGATCCGACCCTGAACGCGTCCGCCGGCCGAAGTCGGCTCCTGGCTGATGCCAGATGCTCGACGCTCAGCTGCCCGATCGAAAGCGCGACTCCTTCGACGACTCCCTTGACGACCGGAGCGTCGCCCACGGCCATCATGCCGACACCAGCTTCGAATCGGTGACGATCGAACCGTCGCGCATGCCCACCTGGCGCGGCGCAGCCGCTGCGATGTCACGATCGTGGGTGATCAGCACGATGGTCCTCCCACAGGCATTGAGCTCGCCGAGCAGCGCCATGATGGCGGCACCGTTCGTCGAATCGAGGTTTCCCGTCGGTTCGTCGGCGAGCACGATCGCGGGGTCGGCGATCAGCGCTCTGGCCACGGCGACGCGTTGCCGTTCGCCGCCCGACAGCGCGCCAGGCCGATGCGTCACGCGGTCGGCCAAACCAACGAGGGCCAGTGCCGTTTCGGCTTTCGCCATCCGCTGTCGACGGTTGACTCCTGAGTACAACAGACCGTCGCTGACGTTCTCCAGCGCGGTCATGCCCTCGATCAGGTGGAACTGCTGGAACACGAAACCGATCCGTTGACCGCGTACCGCGGCGAGTTGCGCGTCGCGCAACGAGGTGGTGCCGACTCCGTCGATTCGCACTGTTCCTGCGGTTGGCCGTTGCAACGCACCGATCACGTTCATGAGCGTCGACTTTCCAGATCCGGACGGTCCGACGACGACGAGAAACTCGCCGCTTTCGACGACGAGGTCGACGCCGGCGAGAGCGCGGACAGGGGGTGCGCCGGGGTATTGCTTGACCACGCCGTTCAACTCGAGCACGGGGCTCACGGGATGACCACCTTGTCGCCGACGGCCAATGATCCGGTCACCTGCACCAAACCGTCGGAGAAGGCGCCGACGGTGACCGGGATCAGCTGCGTTCCTGTGGCCGATGCAGCATCAGGTCGTTCGACTGCGAAGCCGCCCTCAGCGAGTGCGAGCAGGGCCTCTGCCGGTACGACCGTTGCGTTTGCGACGAGCACGACGCTGACGTCGACCTTCAACGTTGTGCCATCGACGGCGTCGATCGCGCCGGTTGTCACAATGACAGGGAAGGTCGTGGCTCCGTCGGAGCCGACTGTGGCCTTCCCGATCGAAGCAATGACGCCGTCGACGGTGGCGCCAATGGGGAGTTTGACCTTCACGGCGGCACCGATGTGGACCACACCGAGTTGCGACGACTTGACGGACGCCGCCACCGACTGGGTGAGCCCGGTCACCTGCAATCCCGCAGCAGCCGCCGCATCACCGAGCGAACCGCCGACAACGGCGATGCGCACCGGTGTCGGAGCGAAGACGATTTCCGTGGTGTCGAGACGTCCGTCGACGGGCAGGTGCAACCACGCTTGCATCACCTTCACCGCAGCGGTCGTCGCGGCCGTCCACGTTCCGTCGGCGGGCACCTTGACCGGGTCGGCGAAGCCCATCGCCACCAGAGCTGATTGCAACTGACGCACGTCCTCGCCTTTGTCTCCCGCGGCCAACGAGCGCCACGCGGGACGACCACCCTCGAGCAGGACGATCGGTTCTCCATCGACCTCGGCGATTGTTTGACCGAACTCGATCACGTCGTCGACGGCCGGTAAGTGGGTGATGGTTCCATTGCCGGCGAGGCGAAGCGGCGACTGCGTCCCGTGGCCCACCGTGCCGGTGAGCTCTTCGGTCCGGGCCAGATCTTGCTTCGCCACCGTGGCCAGTGACGTGGCTTTGGTAGCAGCATCGCCTGCAGCCACGGCTGGGGCGACGTGCTGGTCGCGGCTGACGACGATGCCGCTGGTGGCTGCTGCCGCCGCCACGATTGCGGTGCCGACGATGAGCTTTCTGCTGCGGCGCATCAGCTGCCGACAGACGATGCGCCGACAGCGATCCCACCGGCGCCACCTTGGCCGCACGCCGTGTTGGCGGCCTTGTACGCGTCCGAACCGGGATCAGCGTTGCCCTTGCCGACGCCGGTGGCGGATGCGCTGACAGACACGCTGCCGTTGTCGCCGAACACGGGATCGGGAGTGTCGATCCCGTGTGCGCGCATGCACTTGGCGAAGTCGAGCATCTGCTTGCGCTGCTCTGCCTGGACCTGCGGATCGACCTTGATCTGTCCGATCGAACTGTCGAGCAATGGCTGGCACTTCGCGGACGCCGACTTGTATGCGTCGCTCTTCACGTCGATGCCGCCGCTCGAGGTGATGATCGCCCCTGCGCCGCTACTGATGGCGATGACAGCGCCGGTGCCGGAGCCGCCGCTCCCTGGGCCCGATCCCGCTGTTGGCGCTTGCCCGCTCGGCACGTTCTGGACGACCTGCGGATCGGACATCGCGATGCCGTTGTCGCGCATGCACTTGGTGTAGGCAACGAGCGCATCCTTGGGGTCGATCGTGGTCGACGGACCAGGCGCGCCTTGACCGGCTGCCGACGCAGCGGTCGTCGTGGTCCCGAGACTCGCGACGCCTGCGCCATGAGTCGTCGCCGACCCACATCCGCTGGCGAAGGTCAGAAGTGCGGCTCCGCACAAGACCGTCGTTTTCAGCCGTCGGCGCCGTGGAGAGATGTTGGTCATGTCGATGCTCCTCTGGCCGGGAGAAAGAGCGGATGTCGGTCCCGAACCATGCGGACACGATGTGTGATCGCCCGCTGAACCTGAGCTGAACAACACTGTGCGTCAGCTGAACGTCGATGTCAGCGGTCGAGCCGCTTCTCCGATCGAATCGTGACGCCGCCTCCGACCCGCGTGCCGATTGCGGCAGTATTCGTCGACGACAATCGTGGGTCTGGTCGAGTGGATGTGATTCGCCAAGAGGTCACCTCGGGACGCCGAACGCCCCGCTATTGTTCGGCCCGTGAAACTTGCAGTCAGAGAAAAGATCAAGTCCAAGGCCACGCCGATGCTCGATGCCGGCGAGCAGATCCAGGAGGTGTTCCCGGCCACCACCATGGGTTTGCTGATGACGGCGTTGTTGGACAGGGTGTTGTTCTTCATGCCGAGTACCCACCGCATCGTGGTTGTGACCGATCGCCGAATCGTGGTGTTCAGGTCGGGCAAGTTCAGTCAGGGCAATCCCAAGAACGTACTCAGGTCAGTTCCGAGGGCGACCAAGATCGGTCCTGCGAAGGGCGTCACCTACAAGACCAAAGTGCTCGGCGAGAAGATGTTCATCCATCGTCGATTCCACAAGGACGTCGAACGGGCTGACGGTGGGAAGTGAGCTCTGAAGCAGGCCGACGGAAGCCCTCAGCATCTTGACAGAATCAGGATTGACAGCGCGAAGAAGCGAGCGTATGTTCGCCGATGACCGTCGACGGTGGTGTCGCCTGGTTTTG
>JAYTRT010000111.1:0-2194 GCA_043746045.1 Actinomycetota bacterium
TTCGACCGCAAACTCTTGCAAGCACCTCTCGGCTCGAACAGGGTGCTTGCTGAAGTTTGCGGTCAAAACGACCCTATGGGGGGCGAAAACGCTCGCGAAACCTTGGGTGGGGAGAAGAGGGCTATCGGAGCCAGGACGGGCGGGTCGACTCGTACGAATCGATCGCACCGACGTGGGTCATCGTGATGCCCACGTCGTCGAGGCCGTTGAGGAACCGGTAACGGTTCTGGGTCTCCATCGGAAACGGCTCCTGGAAGCCGATCGCCGGGATCTCGACGAGCAGACGCTCGACGTCGATCGTCAATTCGATCGTCGGATCTGCCTCGATCGCGTCCCAGATCTTCTGAACCGACTCCATCGACAGAACGACCGGGGCGAGACCGTTCTTGGTGCAGTTGTTGCGGAAGATGTCGCTGAAGCTGGGTGCGATGACGGCGTCGAAGCCGTACTGCTGGATTGCCCAGACCGCGTGCTCACGCGATGATCCGACACCGAAGCTGGGCCCGGCGACCAGGATCGACGCCCCCGCATAGCGCTCGTCGTTGAGCACGAATGTTCGGTCGTCGCGCCAACTCGCGAAGAGGCCCTTCTCGAAGCCCGTGCGCTCGACCCTCTTCAACCAATCGGCCGGGATGATCTGGTCGGTGTCCACGTCGCTGCGCTTGAGCGGGATACCGGTGCCCGTGATGATGCGAACCTGCTTCATGACTGGCCTCCTGTGGTGCGGTCTGCTGCGACCGAGGCGCTCACATTCTGGACGCCGGAGAGCGGCGGCAGATCGGCAGGGCTGGCGAAGTGTCCGAGCACGGCAGTAGCAGCGGCAACGGCGGGTGAGACGAGATGGGTCCGGCCTCCCCGGCCCTGACGGCCTTCGAAGTTGCGGTTGCTGGTGCTGGCCGAACGCTCGCCGACAGCGAGTTTGTCCGGGTTCATCGCCAGACACATACTGCAACCGGGCTCGCGCCACTCGGCGCCCGCAGCGCGAAAGATCGCGGGCAGGCCTTCGGCTTCGGCTTGGGTCTTGACGGCATGACTTCCCGGAACGACGAGCACACGCTTGGCCATCACAGTTCGTCCCTGCATCACCGTCGCTGCAGCGCGCATGTCCTCGATCCGACCATTGGTGCAGCTGCCGATGAAGACGGTGTCGACGGGGATGTCGCGAATGGCGGTGCCCGCGCTGAGATCCATGTATTCGAGTGCCCGCTCCACGGCTTCGCGAGTGTTCGGATCGTCGTAGTCCGAGGGCGACGGAACGACCGAGCCGATCGGCAGGACCTGTGCAGGGTTGGTGCCCCAACTGACGAACGGCGTGAGCCTGGTCGCATCGATCGTGACCTCCTTGTCCCAGACAGCGCCGTCGTCCGTGCGCAACGCCTTCCAGTCGTCGACGGCGGCGGTCCAGTCGGCACCTTCGGGAGCGTGCGCGCGCCCTTCGAGATACGCGAACGTCGTCTCGTCCGGAGCGATCAGACCGGCCTTCGCTCCAGCTTCGATGCTCATGTTGCAGACCGTCATCCGACCCTCCATGCTCAGCGCGCGTATCGCCGAACCCCGGTACTCGATGACGTGGCCGATACCGCCACCGGTTCCGATCTGGCCGATGATCGCGAGGATCACGTCCTTGGCTGTCACACCGTCCGGTAGGTCGCCTTCGACATTGACGGCCATCCACTTCGGTCGGGTCTGCGGCAGCGTCTGGGTTGCCAGAACATGCTCGACCTCGCTGGTGCCGATACCGAAGGCCAGTGCGCCGAACGCGCCGTGGGTCGACGTGTGGCTGTCGCCGCAGACCACCGTCATACCTGGCAGTGTTCGCCCCTGCTCGGGCGCGATGACGTGGACGATGCCCTGCAGCGGATCGCCCATCGGATAGTTGCTGATCCCGAACTCCTTCGTGTTCTCACGCAGCACCTCGACCTGGCGGGCCGAGATCGGGTCAGCCATCGGTTGATCGATGTTCTCGGTCGGGACGTTGTGGTCTTCGGTCGCGATCGTCAGGTCTGGCCGACGGATGCCGCGGCCGCTGAGACGAAGACCGTCGAAGGCCTGTGGACTCGTCACCTCGTGCACCAGATGGAGATCGATGTACAACAGATCGGGCTCGTCCGGGGCGCTGTACACGACATGGCGCTCCCACACCTTCTGCGGCAACGTCTTCGGCTGGGTCGTGTCGGGTGTGGCGGCTTCTTCG
>JAYTRT010000112.1:0-2193 GCA_043746045.1 Actinomycetota bacterium
GCCCAGTTCGTGGGAGTCGTGTGATGGCGTCTGAGCCCAGATGGAATATTGCTGCTCCAAAGATCGTTTGAAGCTCGCGCATTGATGGCCGTTTGATCGGATCGGTTTCCAAACCCTGCTGCATGAGGGCGATCGCTGGCGCCAAAGCCGGATGCTGCATCGCTAACGTACCGGTGCCTGCGTTCCATGCCCGATCTCGAAACGACGGCTTTTTGCCCGTCGCCAAATGTGACATTGTCACCACAAACGAATACACATCGGCGGCAGAGCCAATATCAGCGTCCCCATCAAGTTCCTCCGGACTCGCGTACGCAAACGTGAGAGCCTGCGTACGGGTATGGAGCCCAATGCCGCGAGTCAACGCGGCGATCCCGAAATCGGCGACCTTGACCTGACCGAACGAACCCACCAACAAGTTGTGTGGCTTAACGTCGCGGTGCACGATGCCGACCGCGTGAGCGTCGGCGAGGGCTTGGCAAACCTGCTGGCCAACCAGGATCAGTTCAGGGGCCGGGAGCGGGCCCAGCGTGATTCTGTCCATCAATGACCCGCCGTCGAGGTACTCCATCACCAGACAAGGCCCGACTGGTCCATCGATGATCTCCTCGACGCTGACTACATACGGATGCCCCTTCAGGCGCAGCATCGCGTCCAACTCGCGTCGGGCTCGAAGCCACACCGGTGACGCAGACGGCACTTCGCGAAGTTCCTTGATCGCGACGACACCGCCAGTGGATTCCTTCACCGCGCGATACACACGTCCCAAACCGCCCTCACCCACGATCTCAGCATCGCGATAGCCAACAAACAACTGACTCATCGCGCTCCGACCCGAACCGAGACCTCAAACATCCGCAAAGCCTCCCAGAAACCGGAGACATCCGGAATCGATCTCCGGTGTGGAAGACCGGGCCAAAGCACCAGCGTGCCGACGTTCAACACGTGACGATCCCCCTCGACGATCCCACCACGATAGTCGTCCGCTGCGGATTTGATCTGACAGAGCGAATCTCTGCCCGGGCAAAGGTCGGCGGTGTTTGTCATTCGACCTTTGCTGCGCGGGTCTCGTAGTCGCCGGTTGGATCAGAGTCGTCGACTGCTGCGGCGAGTTCGCGTTCGTAGGCCGCCGTGGACTCGGCGAGGTCTGCGTCTGCCATTCGTGCGGCCCAGACGCGTTCGACGAGTCGGTAGGGCATTTCGGCGATCGAGCCGTTGAGTCCTCGTTTGGCGCGTTGGATGACTGATTGGATGCCGGCGGCGTCGCCGGCTTGGCCGTGGAGGTCGATGAGTCGTGCGGCGACGTCGCTGATGACTTGTTCGGCGCGTGCGGCGGCGTGTTCGTCGTAGGCCCATGTGTAGCCGGTGCGGGCTGTGTACGGCTTGCCTCTGACGAGCTCGAACGCGTGACGGAGCACGACCATCGCTTCGCTTGATGGGAGGCCGTTGGCAAGCCGGTAGGCGTGGTCGAGAAGGTCGATGTCGGTGACGATGCGTGCCGAGACGAGGTAGCGGCTTTGGCCGCCGGTCGATGCGCGGCTGTCGGGCACGAGCGGGTTGCCATCGGTGCCGTTGCCGAGCTTGCGACGCAGGTGTGAGATCCGGGCTTGGATCGAGCGCGGTTTGGGGGTGCGCCATTCGTCGTGGGCGAGCAGCGTGGCGAGTCGATCGACGTTGACCGGTCCGTCAGGCCGGACGGTTGCCAGCAACGCCAGGAGCTCGATCTCGGCGTCGGTGAGATGTTCGTCGACGCCTTCGACGTCGACCTCGCCGAGCACTCGAACGAGCACGTCATAGCAGCACGGCTCGGGATCTTGATCGGGGGCGATCAGCGTCGACGTTTGGCCCGTGTGGATCGGGCTGTCGTTCAGGACCGCTTCGATCTCGGTGGCGTCCTCGACGTTGTCCAGGAGTGCCGTGACACCGACGCCGGCGTCTCGGGTGAGCAGGTGTGGGGTGAAAGCGAGGCCGAGCCGGACCCATTCGGCGTTGCGCTCGTCGTGCAGCACGATTCGTTCGCCGGCGGCCGCGACGTCGCGGACGATCGCGACCGAGCCGCTCCCTGGGTGCGCTGCGCCGGTCAGGCGGACAGCTGCGTCCTCATCGGCTGACGTGGCGACCAAGACGATTGGTTCCCATTCGTCGTTTGAGCGCCCCAAAAGGCGGGCGGCGAACGTGGTGCGCGCCTTCGACTTG